>JANOPV010000217.1:0-5149 GCA_031422035.1 Sphingomonas sp.
CTTGTTCATGATCCAATCGCGCGGCACGGCTAAGGTTGGGCTGCTGTTCGGGCCGATCATGCTGCTGTATTTTGTCGTGATCTCTGGCCTCGGCATTTCATACATCATTGATAGCCCGGAGATTCTTGCGTCGCTGAACCCATGGTATGCGATGCAGTTTTTCATCACCGATAAATGGTCGGCGTTTCTGGCGCTCGGCTCGGTGGTGCTGGCGGTTACCGGCGCTGAGGCGCTCTATGCGGACATGGGGCATTTCGGGCGCAATCCAATCCGGGTATCTTGGCTGGTGTTCGTGCTGCCGGCGCTGATGCTCAACTATCTGGGGCAGGGGGCTATGATCCTGTCGGTTGATCCGGCTACGGCCCAGGAATTGGTCCGCAATCCGTTCTTCCTGCTCGCGCCTGAAAATCTGCGGTTGCCACTGGTTATCCTTGCGACAATGGCGACGGTTATCGCTAGCCAAGCGGTTATCAGTGGCGCGTTCTCGCTCACTCAGCAGGCTATCCAGCTGGGCTTTATTCCGCGGTTGCGGATCGAGCATACCAGCGCATCGGCCGCCGGTCAGATTTATATCCCCAGCGTTAACTGGGCGCTTATGATCATGGTGCTGTTCCTCGTCCTGCTGTTCCAGTCGTCGTCCAATCTGGCGGCGGCTTATGGTATCGCGGTTACCGGCGCGATGACAATTGATACGTTCCTGCTGGTGGTCGTGCTGATCAATTTGTGGAAATGGAGCAAGTGGATCGCCATCCCGTTGTTGGCCGTCTTCTTCATTGTCGACTTCGCCTATCTGGGCGCGAACCTGACCAAGGTTCCCGACGGTGGCTGGGTGCCGTTGTTGATCGGAGCGATGATCTTCACGATGCTGACCACTTGGGCACGAGGGCGCAAACTGATGCGCAACCGGATGGATGAAGGCGCGATGCCATTGCAATTGTTCGTCACCAGTGCGGCAGGGTCGGCAACGCGGGTGCCGGGGACGGCGGTGTTCATGACCTCGACCGCGCACGGTGTGCCGCATGCGCTGCTCCACAATCTGAAACATAATAAGGTTCTCCATGAGCGGATCATCCTGCTGACCGTCCAGATCAAGGACGTTCCCTATGTCGATGAGGCGAAGAAGCTGTTGGTCGAAGACCTGGGTGAGGGTTTTCACCGGGTCGTGATGCGATATGGGTTCATGCAGAATATCGATGTGCCCGAAGAGATGGGGCGGATTGCGTGTTGCGGGGCGGCGTTCCGGACCATCGACACCAGTTATTTCCTCTCTCGTCAAACCTTGCTGGCGTCGTCGCGGCCGGGAATGGCGATCTGGCGGGAGAAACTATTCGCGTGGATGCTGCGCAATGCCGCCAGCCCGATGGAGTTTTTCAGATTGCCCACCAACCGCGTGGTCGAACTGGGCAGCCAGCTGGAAATCTAAACCTTACCAAATTCCCGTTACGGGTCAGCGATTAACGAATATTTCATTGGCGAAGGTCGCGCGGACCGGCAAGCATCTGCGGATGCAGGCTGGACTTTCGGTATGACGGCGGACGATGCGAGCGGCCTTGCGGGCAGCGGAAGCGGGCAACCGCCGGGCTCAGAACGCGAGTGGCTGTTTTTGGCGGAGGGTGCGCACGCTGGGGCGGCCATTCCTATGCGGCGTGCGCTGGAAAACATGGGGATGCTGGGCGCGGGTTCACCCGCTCCTAACTCGGATGATCGCCATGCTCTGCGATTTGCCGATAGCGCGTTTGAAATATTGGTCGGTAAGGCGGCGCTGGCGGCGTGGCAGAGCGTCGCGGTAGCGTCTGCTGTCCGGTCGATCGGAGCAGCGGCCATTTCAGTGCCGGAGGCATCAGGCCTGATCGCGTTGTCCCTGGGCGCGCCGTCAAGCGACAGCGTCGACCACCATGAGCGGTTGCAGCGGGTGCAGCATCTGTTTGTGGTTGCCGCGTTAATCGGTGAAGCGTTCGCGGCTGAGCGGTTGTATTGGCAGCCCGCCGCTTTGTGGTCGCCAGTGTCCGCACTGCCCGACGCGGTGGCCGCGATGGAGGCGCAGCGGTTGCCGCCGGTGCTGCACATGGTCGCCTTTGCTGCCGACGAGGGTGTGGGGGAGGACGACAGCGCGGTGATCCGGTCCTTCGGGTTGGCGCATTTTTGCGGCGTCGAGCTGTCGCTGGTCCACCCGGTGACCATGAGCCATGGGGATGCTGTGCGTCGGCTCGCGCGGCTGGTCGTGCATGCGCTGGTGGTCGGTCCGCTCCAGCCTGGTGCCGCGGTGCCGGGTATGGAGCAAGGCGAAATGCTGATCGTTGACGCGCTGGAACCTGGCACTAATCCGCCGCTCATTCCCGTCCGCCTGGTGGTGCAACGCTGATGCTCGTCCTGCCGGACGCGGCGACGTTGCGCGGGTGGCAGGCGAGCAGCGCCGGGCAGCGCAAGCGGTGGCAGAATCATCACTTGGTTCCCCTGTCGATCAGCCGCCGTCCGCAACTCGGACGATTTCTGAGGGAGCTTGGTCGGCCAGGCGCAGCGGTGCAGCATCTGGGCGCGAACAGCCTGTGGTTGCCGGGCGACGAGGCGCTGGCCGCCGAAGTCGGCATGTGTATGCACCGTGGGCCGCACCCACATTATAACGACGTCGTTGCCGCCCGGGTGGAGCGGATCCGGGTCGCAAACCTTGACCAGGCCGCGAGCGTCCTGAGGCTCGCACGGCTGCAACGGGCGCTAATTCGGGTGCTCAGCGGTCGCACCAAACCAATATTACGGCTCAACCGCAACGACCCGATGCGGTTGTTCGCCGATTATGCGGTGCTCGACGCCGCAATCGAGACGTTGATTGGACTGCCACCAGGCGCGAGTTAGCTGCGGTAGCTGGCGTCCAATTCTGCCTTGGCCGTGCGATATTCAGCCTCCAGCCGGTCCACTCGGCTGGCAACGCTTTCAACGACGCCGACTGCGCCGATGCCTTGGCCTGACCCCCAAATGTCGCGCCATGCCTTGGCATCGCTGCTGCTGCCCGAACCAAAGTTCATGGTCTTGAGATCGCCCGCTGGCAGGGCGTCGGGGTCGAGCCCGGCGCGCTCAATCGAGCCCCGCAGATAATTGCCGTGGACGCCGGTAAACAGGTCCGAATAAACGATGTCTTGCGCCCGCGACTTGACGATTTCCTCTTTATAGCCGTCGACCGCATTGGCCTCTTCGGTCGCGATGAACGCGCTACCAATATAAGCGAAATCAGCGCCGAGCGCCTGCGCGGCGAGGATCGAGCGACCACAAGCGATGGCGCCGGACAGCGCGACCGGCCCGTCGAACCAGGTGCGGATTTCCTGCATCATTGCAAAGGGTGAGAGGACGCCGGCATGGCCGCCGGCACCAGCGGCAACCGGGATCAGGCCATCCGCGCCCTTTTCAATCGCCTTGCGCGAGAAACGGTCGTTGATCACGTCGTGCATGGCAATGCCGCCCCAATTGTGCACGGCGTCGTTCAACTCAACCTGCGCGCCGAGCGAGGTAATGGTGATCGGCACTTTCCATTTTTCGCAGGTGGCAAGGTCGGCCATCAGACGGTCGTTTGAGCGGTGGACGATCTGGTTGACCGCATAGGGGGCGGAAGGACGGTCGGGGTTTGCCGCATCCCACGCCGCCAATTCCTCAGTGATCTGATGCAGCCATTCGTCGAGCAATGTCTGTGGCCGGGCGTTGAGCGCCGGAAACGAGCCGACAATCCCCGCCTTGCACTGCGCAATGACCAATTCCGGCCCCGAAACGATGAACAGCGGCGAACCGATGACGGGGAG
This sequence comes from Sphingomonas sp., assembly GCA_031422035.1. GTDB lineage: Bacteria > Pseudomonadota > Alphaproteobacteria > Sphingomonadales > Sphingomonadaceae > Sphingopyxis. The sequence goes on from JANOPV010000217.1 coordinate 3,786, forward strand.
GCGCAGGCGGTCAAAAATAGCGGGCAGGGCGGGACGGGTCATGGGGCGAGGCTCTCCGAACGGGTGTTTTGGTGGGTTGACCTTAACGTAAACGGAAGGGCGTGCAAGGGGGGGCTGCTCGTTCAGGCATTCACCGGAGTGGCGGCCATTATTTGCGGTTCCCCCTGCACTGCCCGTGCCTTGCCGATGGCCATCAGCCGGTCGATGCGTTTCTTGATGCTGTCTTCGCGGCGCACTTCGGGTGCGGAGAAGGGACCGGGCGATCCGCCACCATGGGCGGTTTCGGTATCGGGCTCGCTGTCGGCCCACGCACTCGCATAGAGATTGAGTTCGTTAGTGATCCAGAGCGACGTGGGAATCCGCTGGTCATCGGGCAGATCAACCAGCTCACCCAGCGCCACCGTCATTTCGATGCAATCCCATTTGCAATTGAACGCGGCGAGACCGGCGCCGACGCGTTTGTCCTCGATGCGGTCAAGACAGTCATGAATCTGGGTTTGCAGTTCTCGTGCCCGCTCCTGAGTCGGCTGCGGCGGGCTCCAGTCCGCTTCGTCCTCACCAAGGTCCGCCGCAGAAGTGGCGGATTTCTGTGCAACTTCACAGTGCAGCCGAGTCTCCTGCGCCAGCCGACCCAGCGGACTGCCGTCTTCCGCCTGCGCCGCGAGATGGACGGCGATACGGGCCTTGGCGTCCATCAGGGCGTCGGCTTCGCGCATCAGCTGCATCTTGACGGTTTTGGCGTTCCGATCTTCGGCCTCGGTGGGGGCTTCGGTGGGGGCCAGCGGTGCTGGATCAGCAATGTCGATTTCGATGGGCGTGGGCGGCAGCGGGGCAGGTGCCACCCTGTCGGGGGTGTCGGGGTCGGGCCAGAGCGCCTGCTCCCAGCTATCAGCGGGGGTGGTGGCTTCGAGGTCTGTGCTAGCGTCTTCTGCCGCGGGCGTTGGAACGACGGTCGAGGCAGCATCGCCAGCTGGTTGCTGCGGCTCGGGCGGCGGGCTGAGGCGATCGAGGAAGCTCTCGAAATCCTGCGCCACGGCACGGTGCAGCGCGACTTCCTCAGCGTCGGCATCGGCAGCGGGCAGCGCCATCCGGTCAAGCCGGGCCAGCATGCCAAGACCCAGCCGCCCATCATATTTGCGCCGCCGATATTCGGCCGAGCCATCCTCCCGCGCCGGTGAGCGCACTGCCACCTCCTCAACCCCATCAATCGCGCGTTCGAGGAGCAGGTCGGTCAGGTGATAGCGCGCCAGCAGCACCGCCGCGCCCCAGCCCAGACCGAACAGCAGCCCGTCGCGGCGGTGGCGCAGATCATAAGCGGCGCGCGGGCTGACGCCGACATAGGCGGCGGCACGGGTGACCGAGCC
>JANOPV010000218.1:0-2280 GCA_031422035.1 Sphingomonas sp.
GGTCGGATTTGATGGCACCACCACCTGGAATGAACGCGGCGTGGTCCCGCCAGCCGAGGCCGAAGCCTTTTGGGCGTCGAACTTCGGCTTCGGCATCGTCCGGCAGGCGCTGCGCGACGGGTTCACCATTACCCGCGTGCCCGACTCAGAAGTCGGCGGCCACGCGCTTTATATGATCCGCATCACCAGCCCCGATGGCGCGGCTACGTTGTTCGGGATTGACCAGCGCAGCCGCTTCATCCGGCTGATGGGGTTCACGACGCCGCGCGGCTATCATGTGCGGGTATATGATAACTTTTATTGGGCAGCGAACATGCCAGCGGGTACGCGCTGGCTCCAACCCGGACGAATTACGTTATATTACAATGGTATAGTTCAGAATATCATCCGCTGGACCAGTGTTCAGGTGAACCCGGAAATATCGCCGGCTACATTCACGATGCCGTCCATTAACGGGGTTGCCAATCGATGAGTGCCTATCTTGTCATCACCGCCCGCATCCATGATCGCGCTGCCTTCATGAGCGGCTACGGCCCGGCGGCCGCCGCTTTGGTTGAGCGCTTTGGCGGGCATTACCTAGCGCGCGGCCCTGCCGATGCACTGGAAGGCGGGCAGGATGGCTTGTCCGTGGTCCTGTCCGAATGGCCCGACAAGGACGCCGCGCTAGCCTTCTGGAACTCCCCCGACTACGCCGCGATCCGCACCCTGCGCCACGGTATCGCCGACTGCACCGTCCTCCTCGTTTGACAGGGCGCTCCAGCTGCGGCCTAACACGGGCTGGCAGTGAGGGAGCGATTTGTGGCCGGACCATTAGCGGGCATCCGCATCATCGAATTTGCCGGGATCGGGCCGGGGCCATTTTGCGGAATGATGCTGGCCGACCATGGCGCGCAGGTGATCCGGATTGAGCGGCCCGGCGGGTTTATGGACCCGCGCGATCCGCTGTCGCGCAATCGCACCTCGATTGTCCTCAACACCAAGACCGCAGAGGGCCTGACGGTCGCGCGCGATCTGTGCCGCAGCGCCGACGGGTTGATTGAGGGCTATCGTCCCGGCGTCATGGAGCGGCTGGGGCTGGGGCCAGAAGTGGTGATCGCCGACAATCCAAAGCTGGTTTACGGGCGGATGACCGGCTGGGGACAGACTGGGCCGTGGTCGCAGGCCGCCGGGCACGACATCAATTATATCGCGCTGTCTGGGGTGCTGCATACGGTAGGGGTCGCGGGCCAAAAGCCGGTGCCGCCCGCCAATTATGTCGGCGATTTCGGCGGCGGCGCAATGATGCTGGCGTTCGGCATGGTCTCCGCAGTGCTCGCGGTAAAGAACGGCGCACCGGGTCAAGTGATCGATGCGGCGATGACCGATGGCTCGGCACTGCTGGCGGGGATGAGCTGGTGGTTTTTCGGCGCTGGCCTCAATCGCGACGAGCGCGGCGTCAACATGCTCGACGGCGGCGCGCCCTTTTATGACACCTATAGCTGCGCCGATGGCAAATGGATTTCATTGGGATCAATCGAACCGCAATTCTACGCTCTGCTCCGCGATAAGGCCGGGCTAAGCGATCCCGCTTTTGATGCGCAAAATGACAAGAGCATATGGCCAAGTTTGAAAGAGAAAGTGGCGGCGGTCATTGTTACCAAGACCCGCGACGAGTGGTGCACGATCATGGACGCAAGCGACGTCTGTTTCGCCCCGGTGCTGTCGATGGCTGAGGCGCCGCTGCATCCGCACAATGTTGCGCGTAGGACATTTGCTGAGCTGGGCGGGGCAGTGCAGCCGATGCCAGCCCCGCGCTATTCAGTGACTGAGACCGCGAAACCGACCCCGGCACCGCGCGTCGGTGCGGATACCGATCAGGTGTTGGCCGATCTTGGCTATGATGCGGATCAAGTCGCCAGACTGCATGCGGCTGGGGCGCTGTCCTGAGCGGTTGATGCGGGCGGGCCGATGGTCTAATCGGTTGCAAAATACGACTAATTAAACCGACTGGAGAGAGCCATGACAACCTTGCCCACCGCCAATCGCACAATGCTGACCGAGGTGAAGGCAGACGGGTCTCTGGAGCTTTATCTCGCTGATCTGCCGATGCCGCAGCCAAAGCCGCATGAAGTGCTGGTCCGGGTTGCGGCGACACCGATCAATCCATCAGACCTTGGCCTGATGGTCGGGGCAGGGGATGCGACCAGCGCGACAGCCATCAGCCGCGATGGACTGCCGGGTATCGCAATGCCGGTCAGCGAGGCGGGGATGCGCTTTATGGCCGGTCGGTTAGGGCAAGCG
>JANOPV010000219.1:0-20818 GCA_031422035.1 Sphingomonas sp.
CGGCGGTGCCGGCGTCGGCAAGACCGTGCTGATCCAGGAGCTCATCAACAACATTGCCAAGGGCCATGGCGGCGTGTCCGTGTTCGCGGGCGTCGGTGAACGCACCCGCGAAGGCAATGATCTCTATCACGAATTCCTCGACGCCGGGGTTATTGCCAAGGATGCCGATGGCAACGCGACCAGCGAAGGATCGAAGGTCGCTTTGGTGTTCGGCCAGATGAACGAGCCTCCCGGAGCACGCGCCCGCGTGGCGCTGTCAGGCCTCACCATCGCCGAATATTTCCGTGATGTCGAAGGGCAGGACGTGCTGTTCTTCGTCGACAACATCTTCCGCTTTACCCAGGCGGGTTCGGAAGTGTCGGCGCTACTCGGCCGTATTCCTTCCGCAGTGGGCTATCAGCCAACCCTGTCGACCGACATGGGTCAGTTGCAGGAGCGTATCACCTCCACCCATCGCGGATCGATCACCTCGGTGCAGGCGATCTACGTGCCTGCCGATGATTTGACCGACCCGGCGCCAGCAACATCGTTCGCCCATTTGGACGCAACGACCACGCTCAACCGCGCGATCTCCGAACTCGGCATTTATCCAGCGGTCGATCCACTCGATTCGACCAGCCGCGTGCTGTCGCCAGCGGTCGTCGGTGAGGAGCATTACACCACCGCCCGCCGGGTTCAGGAAACGCTGCAAAAATACAAGTCGCTTCAGGACATCATCGCCATTCTCGGCATGGATGAGCTGTCCGAAGAAGATAAAACCATCGTCGCCCGCGCCCGCAAGATTCAGCGCTTCCTCAGCCAGCCATTCCATGTCGCCGAAGTATTCACCAACATCCCCGGCAAGTTCGTCAACGTCGAAGACACGGTGAAGAGCTTCAAGGCGGTGGTCGACGGTGAATATGACCATCTGCCCGAGCAGGCCTTCTACATGGTCGGCGGCATCGACGAAGCGGTGGCGAAGGCGAAGAAGCTGGCCGAAGAGGCTTAAATAAACCCTCCCCTCCCGCTTGCGGGAGGGGTCGGGGGGGGCCTGGCGGCATCACGCCATGCCGCGCCAGCCCACCCCGTTGCGACGAGGCAGCAAGCTGCCAAGTCTCACTGCCCCTCCCGCAAGCGAGAGGGGGAAAGGATAAACTCATGCCGCTGAATTTCGAACTCGTTACCCCCGCCGCATTGGTCCGCAGCGAAGCGGTGCACAGTGTGACCGTCCCCGGCAGCGAAGGCGAGTTCACCGTGCTGGAAGGCCACGCGCCGTTCATGTCGACGGTGAAGGCCGGCGAACTGGTGATCACCCGCGCGGCTGGTGGTGAGCCGGAGCGTGTCGCCATCGAGGGCGGTTTTGCCGAGGTGAATGAGGCCGGGCTGACGGTGCTGACCGAAAAGGCGGGCTAACCGCTACTCGCTCATTGGGGCGGACGACGAAATGTCCAGGTGCGCTGGCGTGAGCCGTCCAGCATCGAAACCTCAGCCATCAATTCCCAATGGCGCGCATGCACATAGCGGTAGGCAATCCGCTGCGGATAGTCATTGGCTTCATTAACGAACTCCAGCGTCTCAACACCGTTGATGCTGGTCATCATGCGGCCCGTGAACCGGATTGGCGGGGCGCCGCCAGGCTGCGCAACATAGGTCAGCGTCCCATTCAGCGCGACGATACGCATATGTTCAAAGCCAAGGGTCCGGCTGGTGTCGGTGGTCGAATGGTCAGGCTGGACGTCCATCACCTCGGAGAAATCATGGCTGCTGCCCAGGATCATGTTGCCGCGGGGCACCGTCCAGCATTCTTCCGTCTGGCTAGTGCCGCTGTCGGCCATCCAGCACCCCGCGAGCCACGTCGGCAGTTCAACGGGACGACTGGTTGCCGGTTGCGCAGCGGCGAGCAACGCCGCCAGCAAGCTCATCATCATCATGGCGTCAGTTCCTCCCCATCGGCCCTTTTGGTGCCATTGGCATACCACAGGACCAGGCCCGCCACCACGATGAGGCCGGTTCCCGCCAGCGCCGCCGCATCGGGCCAATCGCTGAACACCAATATGCCCAGCGCCATCGCCATGACGATTTGCACATAACTAGTCGGAGCCATGGTGGCCGGGGAGACACGGCGGGTCGCCATGAAGAGCAGCATATGGGCGCTACTGGCGGTCAGCGCGACAATCGCGCAGCGTGCAATCACTGTCCAATCAGGGGCGCGGGTTATGATGAACGCCGATTCGCCAGAGAGGTGTGCGACCGCGACAACAATCGCCTGAAGCGGCGTCGCGTAAACCGCTACCCAGAATTGCGATGCCAACGGGGTCACATCCTGCGCACTGATCCGGTTAAGCATCACGAACACCGACATCGCCAGCATCGCAGCGACCGGCAGCAAAGCCGACCAGCCAAATAATGCAACATTTGGTCGGAGCACCGTCAGAACGCCCACTGTGGCCAGCAACATCGCCAACCAACTGATCCGGGGCACATGTTCGCTAAACCACCAAGCTGAGAGTAACGCGATAACAATAGGTGCGGCGAAGCTAATCGCGGTAGCCTCAGCAAGCGGCATCACAAAGAGCGACAGATAAAAGCACAAAGATGCCGCTGCGAGTGCGGCACCGCGCGCCATCTGCAGTCGAGGGCGCGGCACGGCGAATCCAGCGCGCCCGTCGGTCAGTGCAATGATAAGCCCAATGCCAACCGCCCCGATCAAAAAGCGCAACGCAGTAACGGCAGTGCCCGGCCACGCCCCAGCCATGGATTTCACCACCGCATCGCCTAGCGTCAGCAGGCTGTAACCGGCCACTCCGGACAATAATCCCATACGATGCTGGTTCAAAATGGCCCTCGTTGATTACCGGCCACGTTTCGCGCCTGCATGCACGCCCTGTCCGGGCATTAAGTCCTTGTCAAAGTTTCCGGTCTATTCACCTTATTCGGTTCCGCGATGGTCAGCATGTTTGGCCACGCTTTGAAGATGGGTATTACGCCGATGAGCGCATTTGGCCGCAAGCCGGGACAAGCAGGGTCCCGCCCCGCCTTTGGCAGCGCACGCCCGGGGAGCAGCAGTGCCTTTGGCAGCAGTGATGCGCCCGAAGGTGGCGAACAGTTCCCGCCCATCGATCCTGCCGAATTGGCCGGAGCATCGTCCCTGCCGACCATGCCGCTATCGCCGCATGATGATGCCATGGCCCGTCTGCAAAGCCGATCGTCAGCGGAATATCTGGATGCCGATCGCCCGACCGGGTTTGAGGCGTCAGTCCATAAAATCAAAGAACAAGTGTTGCCGCGCTTGCTCGAACGCGTCGATCCAGAAGCTGCTGCCACGCTCAGCAAGGACGAGCTGACCGAAGAATTCCGACCGATCATTCTCGAAGTGCTGGCCGAGCTCAAAATCACGCTCAACCGCCGCGAACAGTTCATCCTTGAAAAGGTGCTCGTCGACGAGCTGCTTGGCTTCGGCCCACTCGAGGAGCTTTTGTCGGACAACGACATCAGCGACATCATGGTCAACGGGCCCGATCAAACCTACATTGAAAAGGGCGGCAAACTGATCCTCGCGCCGATCCAGTTCCGCGATGAAGAGCATTTGTTCCAAATCGCCCAGCGCATCGTCAACCAGGTCGGTCGCCGCGTCGATCAGACGACGCCGCTCGCCGATGCCCGGTTGAAAGACGGCAGCCGCGTTAACGTCATCGTGCCGCCGCTCAGCCTGCGCGGAACCGCGATCTCCATTCGTAAATTCTCCGCCAAACCGATCACCCTCGACATGCTGCGTGACTGGGGCGCGATGGACCAGAAAATGTGTACTGCGCTGAAAATCGCCGGTGCGTGCCGAATGAATATCGTGATTTCTGGCGGTACCGGCTCGGGCAAGACGACCATGCTCAACGCCATGTCAAAGATGATTGACCCGGGCGAGCGCGTGCTGACCATCGAAGATGCTGCCGAACTGCGACTGCAACAGCCACATTGGCTGCCGCTCGAAACCCGCCCGCCTAACCTCGAAGGGCAAGGCGCGATCACCATCGGCGATCTCGTCAAAAATGCTCTGCGTATGCGGCCTGACCGCATCATCCTCGGCGAAATTCGTGGTGCGGAATGCTTTGATTTGCTCGCCGCGATGAACACCGGTCATGATGGATCGATGTGCACGCTTCACTCCAACAGTCCGCGCGAATGCTTGGGCCGTATGGAAAACATGATTCTGATGGGCGACATCAAAATCCCGAAAGAGGCAATCTCGAAGCAGATCGCCGATTCGGTCGATCTTGTGGTGCAGGTAAAGCGTCTGCGCGACGGCTCACGCCGCGTTACGTCGATCACTGAGGTTATCGGCATGGAGGGCGACGTGATCGTCACCCAGGAGCTGTTCAAATTTGAATATCTGTCCGAGGGCGCGGATGGCAAAATCGTCGGCGAATATCGCTCAATGGGATTACGCCCGTATACGCTCGAAAAGGCGCGGCAATATGGCTTTGACCAGCCGTTCCTGGAGACCTGTCTGTAGGCCTGACGGTAGGATGGACGCGCGGCACTCAACCAACGCGTCCACCCTTTTCGCCGCAGTCTGATGCGATAGCAGTTAGCGTCGGATCCGTGCCCGGACCTCAAGGTCGCCAATCCGCCGATCAAGATAGGCACGATCATCAGCCGTCGGTTGCATCCGGCCAAAGGCAGCCTCAAGCCGCATCAAGTCACCATGTTCAACGCTGATCTGGGCACGGGCGGTGGACGACAAGCCACTGCTCGGCAGCGCGCGCGCAATAGCATCGAGGCGCTCACGCGGGGTCGCCTGATAACCGCCGCCAGTAAAGCCAACATCGCCGACCCGGGCGTCGAGTTCATCAAGGCGCGCTTCCAACTCGCTGCGCTCACCATCGGTCAGATAGCCGTCGCGCAGATATTGTTCCTCCAGCCGAACCACCGCGGCGTAATCACTGCGTAATCGCGTGCCCGCAGTGCGGCTGATCCGGCGGGCATTGACCGCATCGTTAACCCGACGATCAAAATCTGCCTGTCCATCAGCAACCCCTACATCGTTCCGATCCGGGTTTTGGCCGTTATTGCCATTCTGGCCGTTGTTGCCGTTGGTATAGCCGCCGTCGCTCAGCCTGCGGGTCAACGTTTCATATTGCGCTGATAAGTCGGCACGTTCCTGCGTTGAGAACCGGCGATCCGCGCCATAGCGTCCCTCCAGCTCGACCAGATCGAGGAAATCCCGCTTCAGCCTGCTCCCGTTGGCAAAACTGATTGTGCCACTACGCACTTCGGCGTCAACGCGGCTGTCAAACTGGACCCGTTGCGCTGCGAGAGGAAAGCGGCCTGCCGCCCATTCGGCGTCGAGAGACGAAGCCGACCCGTTTCGCCCACCGAGGATCTGCCCGAGGATCGCACCGATCCGATCCTGAATGCGCGGAGATTGCTGGACGGTGCTGGCATCGTCGGTTTGCGCCGCAGCTGGGACGCTGGTCGCGGTCACTGCGATTGCGGCGGCCATTATGGAAGTCAGTTTCACCGGTTTTTCCCCTTATTTTGTGATCCACAGCGCAAAACGTCGGACCGGGCCATTAGTTGCCTCCGGCACACCGGCTGCATCATGCCAGCGGCGTATCCATGATCGGATAGCTTTGCCAGTCGCGCCAGTCGAAGTGCCACCATTCGCTGGGCAACGGCAGAAATCCTTCGGCCACCATCAAGCGTTCCAACGTAGCGCGGTTGGCAATCGCTGTCGGCGTTGCATCCATATTCTCGCGTCGGGCACGAGCGGTAAGGTCGTCATAAGCGGACGGCATGTCCACCGCGACACCGCCGCGATGCAGGCTCAAGTCAATCGCACAGCCGCGGTTATGCTTTGACCCCGTTGCCGGATTCGCCACATAGCCCCGTGCCTCTCCAGAAGTTCCATCCCACATTTGCCGTGTGATCCGCCACGGGCGATAGGCGTCGTGGATCAACAGCCCAAAGCCCTCGGCCTCTGCGCGCGTTTGCACCAATCTCAGCGCCTCGGCCACTGGTCGCTGCGCCAGCGCCCGGGCCACCGGATAGAGCACCCGGCCAAGGAAGTTGTTTGCCGTGGCGTAGCGAATATCAAACCGCAAACGCGGATCATGCACGGCGAGGTCAACCAGATCAGGCATCGCAGTTGCTGTAGCATCAACCGGCATCCGCAGCACCGGGGTTGTAACACAGCCTATCACGAGCAGCCCTGCACCGCCAACGAGTGAGCGCCGGGTGATGAGATCGATCATACAGAACTCCGGATAAGGATAGCAAAATGCAGGAGCGCCAGCGTAGCCAGCCCGCAAATCAAAGGCCATGGTATAAACGCCAGCCATCAGAGATTGCGAAGGCTTTGACAGCTGGGTGCCGCGAGGGCGAAAACCGCAAAAATCGACCTCGCGCTGATGGCGCTCATCATGATGAGCGCTTGCACCCGCGTTGCTCCCCGAGCAAAAGGCTGATGAACGCAATGATCCAGCAAGGAAACGATATGCCCGCCCCCCGCACCGTCGCAAGTATCGCCGTCATCGCTATTGCGTCAGCATCGCTGGTCGCCTGCGCCGCTACCGGCACTGGCCAGATCGCCCAACGGGGGCAGATCAGTGCCGCCGAACAATCCGCGATTGCAGTGGCGGTTGCGGCACCCTCACGCACCGCGACCAATCGCGCGCGCGACCAGTATCGGCACCCGGCTGAAACGTTGAGCTTTTTCCGTATTCGTCCGACCGAAACCGTGGTTGAGTTGTTTCCCAGCGGTGGCTGGTACACTGAAATCGTCGCCCCACTCCTCAACGCCGGTGGCGGCCGATATTATGCCGCTGGGCAATGGGAACGAGGGCTAAATGGCGTACGCGCGCTGCAAACCGCGAACACCGGCCTTTATGGCAACGTTCAGCTCGCTGAGTTTCCTTCGGGCACTGCGGGAGCCTCCGTTCCAGCTGGTAGCGTCGATCTAGTGCTGACATTCCGCAACATTCACAATCTGCGCTTTGCTGGCCTCGATCAGACCGCGACTGCGTTCAGGCAAATGTTTGCGATGCTGCGTCCCGGCGGCCGGTTAGGCATTGTCGAGCATCGCCTGCCGGAAACAATGAGCAGCACGTTGGAAGAAACTAGCGGCTATATGAAGCGCAGTTCGGTCGTGGCCTTTGCGGAGGCGGCTGGATTCCGGCTCGTCGCTGAAAGCGAAATCAATGCCAACCCCCGTGATACGCATGATTATCCGCAAGGCGTTTGGACATTGCCGCCAGTAATGCGCGGCGCGACCACCGATGCCGAGCGGGCGCGGCGGATGGCCATCGGCGAAAGCGACCGGATGACGTTGCTGTTCGTCCGGCCCGAGTGACACCAGCGCCAGCAGCAAAACCGCTCGCCGGCATAACAATCCGGCTGGTGGCGGTGGCTCTGCTGGCAATCATGTTTGCCCTCGTAAAGCTCGCTAGCGAGCACAATGTCCATCTGGTCGAACCGCTCTTTTATCGACAGGCATTGGCGATCCCGCTTATGGTGCTGGTGGTGGCGCGCAGTGCAGGCTTGGCCAGCCTGCGCACAAATCGACCCGGCGCGCACGCAGTCCGTATGGCACTGGGGCTGAGCGGCATGGCATGTAACTTCCTTGGGATGATCATGCTGCCATTGGCCGACGCGACGGTCATCGGCTTTTCCGTTCCATTGTTCGCCACCCTCCTCGCCATCCCATTGTTGAGAGAATTGCCCGGACGCTGGCGTCTCATTGCCCTCAGCATCGGTTTTGTCGGCGTCGCAATCGTGGTCAATCCCAGTCCTCAAACTTGGCATTCGACCGGCACGCTGATCGCCATCGTCGGCGCATTGATCACCGCGTTGGTGACTATTCAATTGCGAAACTTGGGCAAAACAGAAGCGGCACCGACCATCGTGTTCTGGTTTACGCTTACGTCGATGGCACCACTGGGGTTGCTGATGTTCTGGTTTGCGCAGGCCCATGACATAATCGGATGGGCGCTCATCGGCGGCATCAGCATCACCGGTGCGCTGGCACAATGGGCTCTAACCGAGTCGTTACGGATCGCGCCGATCGCCGTGGTTCTGCCGATGGATTATACCAGCCTGATTTGGGCAACCGGGTTCGGTTGGCTGGTGTTTAACCAGTTACCCACAATTACAGCGCTGATTGGGGCACCATTGATTATTACGAGCGGGCTGATAATTTTGTGGCGCGAGCAGCGTCGACATTCTACCGTTTCGCTGCACTAATACAGCTTGCAGTCATGTCAGGTGCACTTTACACCTCGTATCTCAATCCTTCCCCCAGGAGAATCCCCAATGTCCGCTCTGCGTTCGATGCTCTTAACCGCTGCTGCCAGCATGGCTCTGCTGACCACTGGCGCGGTTGCACAGGCAACTTCTGACAGTCAGGATATTGTGGTCACCGCACGGTCACTCGCCGAAACAGCGCGCGCGCTTGCTGAATGTCTGGCGCGGGGATGCCCACCCGGCGAGGATATTGTCGCAACGCTGGCGCATGCTGAAAATCAATTTGTGGCCGGTGATTATCGGAACGCCCGCGCGACCATGCTGGCATCAATCCGCCGTAACAGTGATGAAGGGCGCACCGTGCCGGTCGAGCTATCCGGTTTGTACCGCGCCAATGCCCGCGTTGCGGCCCATCTGGGCGAAAGCCGTGCCTATCAGATTTCGGTGCTGAATATGCGTGACACCCTGCGCGAAAATCTGCCTGAGGGTGACGGTCGAATTTTTGCAGCAGAGATCGAAGTGGCCGACAGCCGCCGAGCGCTGGGCTATACTGACGAAGCGCGAGACGCGTACATCCGGATCGCCCGCACAGCAGCGGAACGCGGCCATCCCCGCGTCGCTGCCTTTGCCCAAATTCGTCAGGCGACGATTGATCTGCCAACCGCCAACACTCCGGCCGGCGAACGCAACACACGCGCCGTGCGCGAAGCGGTGGCGTCGCTCGAAACAATCACCAACATGGGTGCCACCGCCGGGGCCGACATTGCTCTCCTCGCTGAGGTTTTGCTTGCACGATATGAACGCGACAACGGCAGCCTGACCCGCACCGAGACGCTGATGCAGCGGTTTCTTGCCGGCAATGGGGCAACCCGCCCGTTGTTGATCTCAGGTGAACCAGTGCGGCTGCGTGATCGCACCGGAGGCAGAGACCGTTCAACAGACAGTGCTCTGAGCAGACTGCAAATGTCTGACGTCACTGACCGATGGCTGGATGTTGGCTTCTGGATCAATGCCGATGGCGGCGTGAGCGACGTGGAAGTGCTTCGTGGTGAAGGCGACCGAGGCTGGGCTCCTGCGGTGCAAAGGTCAATCATGTCGCGTCGCTATACGCCGCTGCGCACTGTGCCGAATGCCGGTTCGCCTGGATTTTATATGATCGAACGGTACACCCTCACCGCGCAAATTCGGACCGATTGCACCGGCAGCCGGATCGCCTGTCGCAATCCCGATCCGCGGGTCGAACGGATCGACCTCACCCCGGAAGACGTTGCAGCGCAGCCCACTCGCGAAAACCCCGGCGCAACGCCGTAGGTCACCCTAAAGCCGTCGCCAGACAATGAGTAAATTGTTCGCGGGCATGACGATGTGGCGCGTTCTGGCAAAGCCTGCTGCAGTCGCCACCTCGTCGACTGCGGCTAGGTTGCGCAAGCCCCATTCGGGATTTCTCGATCTCAACGAGTGATCAAACGCGACATTGCTCTCAGCTGTTGGCACGTCGGCTTCAACGAAGGCACCATATGCAATCAGCGGTGCGCCAGCTGGCAGGATCTGCGCCGCGCCGGCAAACAAACCATGCGTCGCCGCCCATGGGCTGATGTGGATCATATTGATGCACAGGATCGCGTCAGCGGCACCTAGTGGCCAAACGGACGCAGTGGCATCGAGCGTGAGCGGTGGCGCGATGTTGGTGAGGGCTACATCAGCGCGATACGCAGCTATCGAATTGAGTGCTGCCGGATCAGGGTCGCTGGGCTGCCAATCCAAGTCTGGTAGCGCCGCCGCGAAACGAGTGAGGTGCTCTCCAGAGCCGCTGGCCACCTCGAGAACAGTGCCGATTGTTGGTAGTTCATTCCTTAGCGCAGCCAATATCGCATCGCCGTTACGCAGCGTCGCCGGGGCATGGCGGCGTGGATCATGCGATTGCGGGCCATCACCGGCCACCCATGGCTGCGGGCCGCTATCGTTCACTGGGCCCGTCGTGCTCTCGCTTGAGCCCGGGCACTCGGTTCGCGGATCAACAGCCAGATGAGGAGGCCGACCGGGCCTGCCATCAGGGTTATGAAGAGGATCGGCACCTGCCAGATGCGGCCAAAGCCCTTACTATCGGCATCGGTGGCGATCCACAGGCCGATGAACAGATCGAACGCCAAATAATGGGTCCAGCCAATTACTCCGCCCGCCCGGCTGTCGAACAGCGCCATCACGCCTGATAAGGTCGTAAAGCCCGCATCGCCAGCACCCGGCAAAGCGCCTGGATCGACACTACCCGACAGGAGCAGCCCAAAGCATAGCGTGTAAACCGCGCACAACATTGCAACGACAGCATACATCACAAAGGTCGTGACGAACGGCTTGCGCGGCAGGAACGCCAGCATCGCCCAACCAACCAAAGCCCACCAGTTGGTAATGCTGAAAACTGTATCCCACGTCATTGCCCTGCCCCTTTTAGTAAAATGCGCCCAGCCCGCTGAAGATCGAAAACAGCACCAGCGCCACGAGCAACGCAATCGCGGTCATCGTCCAGTTGCGCTGCATAGAAACGCCCCTGCGTGCGTGCCACGCGAGCGCACATGCGCCTGCGACCATCCCGCACAACGGCGCGTACAACAGTGCCATATCGAGGGAAAACTCTCGCCGGACGGCGATCAGCCCCCATTGTTCAACGACTAAGACATAGACCATCATCGCAGCAAAGGCAGCGGCGATAGCGACCCCGAAAAACAGCGCACTCTGAGCTAGGCAGCCCCCGCCCCGTGCGGAAGAGGTCAGGGGCTCGGTCATCTCTACTCTGCCGCCTCGGCGAGCGGTGGCTCTTTCCACACCAGCACCGGTTTGCGTGCTGCGAGAGTTTCATCAAGTCGGCGGCGCGGGGCGTGATATGGCGCGGATTTGAGCGATGGGTCGCCAGCCTTGGCGCGTTCAGCCACACTGCGCAGCGCACCGATAAACTGGTCGAGCGCGGCCTTGCTTTCAGTCTCGGTCGGTTCGACCAGCATTGCGCCATGGACCACCAGCGGGAAGTAGACGGTCATAGGATGAAAGCCTTCGTCGATTAACCCCTTCGCTATATCAAGGGTCGAGAAGCCTTCACTTAGGCTGTCATCTGTGAACAATGCCTCGTGCATACATGGCCCGGACGCCGCAAATGGCGCGTCGAGCACGTCCTCAAGACTGCGCAGCACGTAATTGGCGTTGAGCACCGCATCCTCCGCCACCTGGCGCAGACCATCGGCGCCGTGGCTCATGATATAGGACAGCGCGCGGGTGAACATCCCCATCTGGCCGTGGAACGCCGTCATCCGACCAAAGCCTTGTGGATGCAGTTCGGCGGCATCTGCCTCTTCGATCAGCCGGATCGTGCCGTCATCATAGCGCGCGGTGAACGGGATCGGGCCGAACGGCGCGAGTGCCTCAGACAAGACCACTGGCCCAGAGCCCGGCCCGCCACCGCCATGCGGGGTGGAGAAGGTCTTGTGGAGGTTGATGTGCATCGCATCAACGCCAAGGTCACCGGGACGGACCCGGCCGACAATGGCGTTGAAGTTCGCGCCGTCGCAGTAAACATAGCCGCCCGCAGCATGGACAGCGTCGGAGATTGCCTTCAGGTCGCGCTCAAACAGGCCGCACGTATTGGGGTTGGTGATCATCACCCCGGCAATATCGGGACCAAGCCGGGCGGTGAGTGCCGCCAGGTCAACGCGCCCCTCAGGTGTCGCCGGAATATTCTCCACCCGGAAACCGGCAAAGGCCGCCGTCGCTGGATTGGTGCCATGCGCGCTTTCGGGAACGAGGATCACTTCGCGCGGATCGCCGCGTGCGGCCAGCGCGGCCTTGATGCACAAGATGCCGCACAGCTCGCCATGCGCGCCGGCCTTTGGCGTCATCGCTACGCCGTGCATCCCGGTCAGCTTGATGAGCCATACCGCGAGTTCATTGATAACCTCCAGCGCACCTTGCACCGTTTCGACCGGTTGCAGCGGGTGAATGTCGGCAAACCCCGGCATCCGCGCGACCTTTTCGTTCAACCGCGGATTATGTTTCATCGTGCAGCTGCCGAGCGGGAACAGGCCGAGGTCGATGGCGTAATTTTGCCGTGACAACCGCGTATAATGGCGCACGGTTTCTGCTTCGCTGAGCCCGGGCAAGCCAATGGATGCACGGCGCAACAGAGCGTCCGGGGCGTTCACAGGTCCGGTTACGACGTGATCGAAATCGACGCCAGTGCGATCGGTGCTACCAATCTCAAAGATCAATGCCTCTTCGAGCATCAGCGCACGGTTGCCGGTGAAGGTCGGCGTGTCGACCGCTTCGTTGGCGCCCACATCCGGCCGCCAGCCGCTCTGATTGACCGCACTCATGCCACTATCTCCTCAAGCGCCGACGCCAGGGCATCAACATCCTCATCCGTCACCGTTTCGGTCGTCGTCACCAGCAGTCCGTTGGCGAGATCCGGCCGGTCGGGATACAGCCTCGCCAGCGGCACCCCGCCCAAGATGCCGCGCGCTGCCAGCGTATCGACGGCCGCTGTCGCATCGCTTGGCAACCACAGTAGAAATTCGTTGAACCAAGCTGTGTTAACCACCCGCACGCCCGGAATGGTGGCGAGGCGGGTCGCGGTCGCTTGTGATCGCGTGTGATTGATTGTCGCCAGCTGCCGCAACCCGGCTTCGCCTAGCAAGGTCATGTGAACACTGAATGCAAGCGCACAAAGGCCTGAATTTGTGCAGATATTACTGGTCGCCTTTTCGCGGCGGATGTGCTGTTCGCGGGTGGAAAGGGTCAGCACGAACCCGCGCTTGCCCTCTGCGTCGACAGTTTCGCCGCATAGCCGTCCTGGCATTTGACGGACAAATTTTTCCTTGCACGCAAACAGGCCCACATAAGGGCCGCCAAAGTTCAGGCCGACGCCAATCGACTGCCCTTCGCCGACAACAATGTCTGCACCCATTTCTCCGGGCGATTTGAGCAGTCCGAGGGCAACCGGCTCGGTCACCACCGCGATCAGGAGTGCACCATGTTCATGCGCCTTGGCCGCTATTGGGCCGAGGTCCTCGATCCGTCCGAGAATATCGGGATATTGCACAACCACGCAGCTGGTTTCGCGATCAATGGCGGCAAGCAACCGGGCGGTATCGGTCGCTGCGATGTCAAGCGGCGCGGTGTCGAGCGTGTCGCCAGTAAAGCTCGCCATCGTGCCCGCGACGCGCGCATAATGTGGATGCAGGCCGGAGGAGATGACCGCTTTGGTCCGTTTAGTCACGCGTCCGGCCATGCCGATAGCTTCCCAGCAAGCGGTCGATCCGTCGTACATCGACGCATTGGCAACGTCGCACCCGAGCAATCGTGCAACTTGCGACTGAAACTCGAACAGCATCTGGAGCGTGCCCTGCGCGATTTCAGGCTGATACGGGGTGTAAGCGGTCAGAAACTCGCCGCGCTGGATGATGTGATCGACGCTGGCGGGAACATGATGGCGATAGGCCCCTGCACCAAGAAAGAATGGGTGGTGCCGCGCCGCCATGTTCCGCCGCGATTGCCCCGAAAACCAGCGCTCAACGCTAAGCTCGCTGGCATGATTGGGCAGGTCGGCAATTGGCCCATCGAGCCGTGCTTCAAAAGGAACATCGACGAACAGGTCGTCGATGGTGGCCGCGCCGACGGTCGCGAGCATCGACCGGCGGTCGGTGTCAGTAAGGGGGAGATAACGCATCGCTATTCTATCCTTCTCCCCACCCGCTTGCGGCAGGGGGTTTGGCAAAGTCACACGCCTCTGCAAACGGGTGGGCCTGAATACAATGCGCCGCAGGTGGACAAGCCCAGCCCTAACCCCTCCCGCAAGCGGGAAGGGACCCTACAGCCCGTCTACAAACGCCTGATAGGCGCGTGCATCCATCAACCCCTCAAGCTGGCCAGTGTCGCTCAACGCCATACGGAAAAACCAGCCTGCGCCTTCGGGGTCGGTGTTAACCAAGCTGGGGTCGTCGCCCAGCGCGGCATTGCCCTCGGTGACATCGCCATCAACCGGCGCATAAACGTCACTCGCGGCTTTCACCGACTCCACAACTGCGGCGTCGCCGCCCTTGGTGACTGACGCGCCGCTTTCCGGCACCTCGACAAAGACAATGTCGCCAAGCTGGCTCTGCGCATAATCGGTGATGCCGACTGTCGCGACATCGCCGTCAACGTCGATCCATTCATGCTCTTCGGTAAAGTAACGCGGCATAATTCAGGCTCCCTTCCTGACATAATTATGGGGTATGAACGGCATGGTCGTCACGGTCAGCGTCACCGCCCGACCGCGCACTTCGGCATCAAGCCGTCGATCTGGTGTGGCATAGGCAGCGTCCACATACCCCATGGCAATCGGTGCGCCGACGCTAGGCGCAAACCCGCCCGAGGTGATAATGCCGACCTGTGTCTCACCATCGAAAATCGGTGCACCTTCGCGGACGGGTAGTCTGCCGTCGACGGTGAAGCCCACGAGCTTGCGCGCGGGACCGTTGGCAAGATTGGCAAGGATGCGCTCCGCCCCGGGAAAGCCGCCCTCCGCGCGTCGCCTTTTGTTGATGCCAAAGGCGAGGCCGGCCTCAACAGGGTCGGTCGCGTCATCAAGGTCATGCCCGTAGAGCGGCAACCCCGCCTCCAGCCGCAGAGAATCCCGAGCGCCAAGGCCAATCGGCTTAACTTCCGGCTCATTGCAAAGCAGGGTGGCAACCATAGCCGCATCGCTTGCCGCGACCGAAATCTCAAACCCATCCTCGCCCGTATAGCCTGACCGGTTGATCGTTACGTCGGCGCCAGCAATTTTGAACACACCAAAGCGCATGAACGTCAGCGCGGAGAGCGGCCATTCGCCGGTCACGTGTCGTTCCAGCGCCGCAAATGCTTTTGGCCCTTGCAAGGCCAAGAGCGCCTGATCTTCGAGATGATTGAGCGTGACCTCATCGGGCAGGCTTTCTCGCAAATGCCCAATGTCATTCCATTTGGTCGCGCCGTTGACGACCAGATGGAGCTTATTTGGCCAGCGTGAGACCATGAGATCGTCGAGAATGCCGCCATCGTCATCGAGCAGCAGCGAGTAACGCTGCATCCCCGGCTTTAGCGTCGACAAGTCGATCGGCAGCACAGCTTCTACCGCCGCGTCGAGGCCGTCTCCCGACAGCAATAATTGCCCCATATGACTGACATCAAACAGGCCCGCGCTTTCCCGAGTCCACAGATGTTCGGCCATGATGCCTTCATATTGCAGCGGCATTTCATAGCCTGCAAACGGCACCATGCGCGCACCCCGCGCGCGATGCCAGCTGTCGAGCGGCAGCAGCTCGGGTGGCAGGTCAGGAAGGTCGCTATCGTCGCTCATCACCGGTTCCGTTCGTAGACAGGGCACAGCGTCAATCGGCCAAGATTGGCCCCTTGTCACTGCCCCCTCTGTCACGGAACCTGAGAGCTTTCCCCTGGCCACCATCCGCTGAGCGCGGGCCAGAGTTACACCTTCGGTGGTCTCCACCACAGGACGGAGACGCTTTCCAGAGTATCGCTAATGACGCACGCGGTCCATTTTGCCTGAGAGATTCCGGGGCGGTTGCTCCTTCGGCGGCCGGATACGACTCCGGCGCTCTCCCGCGCTGTCAGCGATGCACTGCCACTGACCCACGCGCCCGAATGTGTCAACCGTTCCTCAATAGCGGTTCGATTTTCAACCCCGGCGTGCGAGCATCGCGATAGTATCATGCTCGTAAACGTGCGGGCCAACGCCATCGCCAGCGGCCAGAGTGAGGATCGCGCGCGCCACCACATCCGCGCGGATTGAGCGGTAACGGCGCAGCGGGCCGTGGAACAACAGATCGGTCAAGGGGGCGGCGAGCATGGCGATGCGCTCTCCGGGACGAGTTGGCCCGCTGCGGTCGCCTGTCAACAGACCGGGCCGCAGAATGTCGAGCCGATCAAAGCTCAATGCGCGTAGGGCCGCCTCGACTTCACCCTTGGTGTTGAGGTAGAAATTACTGCTGCTTGCCGACGCACCGACCGACGAGATGGTGATCATATGCGACGCGCCCGCAGCTTTCGCCGCCTGGGCTGCGGCCAGAACCAGGTCAAGATCGATAGCACGGAACGCTGCCTTAGACCCTGCGGCACGGATGGTAGTGCCGAGGCAGTTGATCAGGATGGGCGGGCGAAGATCGCTGATGATTGCCGGCCATTGTTCCGGCACCGCTTCCCGCACCACATGCGTGCCTCGTGCTGCAATCGCGCGGCGGGACAGCATTATCAGCGGTTGTTGTGATCCGGTGGCGACCAATCCCCCGACCAGTCCGGTCGCACCAAGCAGCATGATGTCAGACATGGGCAAGTTCCTGTGGCACCGCATCGCGGCCGTGGAGTTCCGCGAAACGATCAACCGCGAACCGGTCGGTCATCCCGGCGATGTAATCACCGATGTGGCGCGCGCGATCAGGTTCGTCGTCGGGCAGCCTCGCCAGCCAATCGCCCCCCATCAGCGCTGGATCGGCATGATAGGCAGCGAACAGATCGGTCACGACCCGGCGGGCACCATCGGCGGCAGCAACCTGGCTCTCATGATGATAGAGATTGGCGTACATGCAGCGTTTTAGCGCGCGTTCCTCCTGCGCGAACGCATCCGAAAATCCCGCGATACCTAGTCCCGCAGAGCGCACATCGTCGACAGTGGTAACGCCCATGCTGTGTGCACGCGCGATTGTGGCCGCGATGACATCAGCCACCATCGTGCCGATCTGGCGGCGGACAACTTCGCGCCAGCGGCGGTCATCAGGGGCGTCCGGCCAATCGTCCACGACGGCCGACCAGTGGCGGGCCACCAGCGGCTGCGCAAGCAGCATAGCAGGGTCGAGCAGTCCCGCGCGCAGCCCATCATCAATATCGTGATTATCATAGGCGATGTCGTCCGCTACTGCCGCGACTTGCGCCTCCAGCGACGCATGCGACCAAAGATCAAGCGGCAGAGCAGCGTCACAGGCACGCATCGCCCACCCCGGATCGCCGGAAGGCCCATTATGCTTGGCCAATCCCTCCAGCGTCTCCCAGCTCAGGTTGAGGCCGTCGAAACCTGGATACGGCCGTTCCAGTTGCATCAGCGTGCGGAGCGTATGGGCGTTGTGGTCGAAGCCACCAAAGGGGAAGAGACAGGCACTCAGAGCAGCCTCCCCCGCATGGCCAAAGGGCGGATGGCCGATGTCATGTGCCAGACACAGCGCCTCGGTCAGATCTTCGTTGAGGCCCAGCGCCCGCGATATTGTGCGGCCGATCTGCGCCACTTCCAAACTGTGCGTCAGGCGAACGCGGTAGTGATCGCCATCAGGGGCAATGAACACTTGAGTCTTATGCCGCAGACGCCGAAAGGCAATCGAGTGAATGATGCGGTCACGGTCGCGCTGGAACGTATCACGATAGGTGCTGCGGCCATCTGCGGGCTCAGGATGCAGCCGCCCGCGACTGCGCGCTGGGTTGCTGGCGAGCGCCGCCAAGCCGCCAGTCTCGTTCATCGGCGTGCGACCGGCGTCACTTCTTCACCAGCGTCGCTGGTCCAGACAAACCCCTCACCGCCAGCAGCAGCATAGCGGTTTAGCCAGGCGCGCGCCGCAGACGAAGTGGCGAATGGGCCAACAACCAGCCGGCGACTGCGGTTCCATACAGCGATTGCGCCCGATTGGCCCTGAAAGATCGCCACGTTGCGTTGGCTGAACCGTCGATAATCCGACGCAAGTGCTGCCGCGTCCGCGCCCGTCGCCACTTGAACCCAAGTGCGCGCGGGATGACGGCGAGCAACCTGTTCAGCCTCCCGCGCCGCTGTCGCTTCCGCAGTCCGGTCGCGTTCCGACGTCTCCCGCTCGGTGCGCAAACGCGTTTCCTCCTGCAAGCGACGGCGCGTCTCTGCTGCTGCCGAGGCTGCCGCCCGTCGGCGCTGGGAGGCGATGGCGTCCAATTCGTCAATCGACAGCGCTCCGGCCTCAACTTGACGCTCACTCGATGGCACTTCGATGGACTGCGCAACGTCGGCTAATGACCAGCCAGCGACAACCACAGTGTTCGCTGGCGGTGCCATGGGTGCAGGCACGGCGGGGGCCATTGGCGGTAATTGCTGCGGTGACTGGACGACAGCCCGCGCTGCGACGTCATCGGCTGCGGGCACATCAAGCGACGGCGTCGACGGCGGCAATTCGACCGTTGTGATCGCGGCGGGCAGCGGGGCCGGTATCGGCGCAATGGGCGCTGGCGCGGGAACGGCTGGCGCAGGCAGTGCGGTAAAGCCGCGCCCGCTGCTATCGGGCGGACCCATTGGTGTCGTGCTGACCGTCGCGGCCTCAGCCGGAGGAATGGCGCGGGAGGGGGCGATGATCGACGGCCGGATCGTCTCACGCAGGACCGGCTGCACCGGCGGCGCGGGCAGCGGGGGCGCAGGGCTCGGCGCAGGCACAGCGAGCGCGGGAACCGGTGTCGGCATTGGCGGAAACGGGATGGCACGAGCTGGCGGAGGGGGCGGCGCTAATGCTGGCGGCACTAGGGCTGGTGCGGGCGTCGGCGCGGGTCTTGCGACCGTGCGCTCAGCCCGCGTGCGCTGCGCCGTCCGCACGGCCGCGCGGCCAGTCGCGCTGTTGGCTGCCACTACCCGGCGACCATCGCGTTGGCCGCGCACAGTGCCGCGAACGGGCGGGTTGGTCGTGGTCACCGCCGCAACGTCAGTGCGCCGAACACGCGGTTGTTGGGCAGCAACGACCTCATAGCTCGGAAAGCGGCCGAAATGGGCAGCGGCCGCCAATTGTTGCGGGGTCAGTCGGTCCATCATCGCAAAATAGGGGGACAGGCCGCTGGCGAGCTGGGGCGGCATCGTCGCTGCTGCAATCTGCCGCGCCTCATCGGCGCGGCCATTCATCGCGACGATCATCGCGCGGGACCGCCATGCCCCGCGATCCTGCGCGCGCAACAGCGGGCCGAGCATGGCCACCGCAGCCTCATTATTGCCAGAAATGCCCAGTGAAATTGCGTGGCGGCGCGTGACCTCAGGCGATGGTGCAAATTGCGCAGCAGCAACATAATCCGCCTGTGCGCGCGCCTGATCCCCCAACAGGTCAAAGGCGAGGCCACGATCCGCCAGATATGCCCGCTCCAGCCCACCGAGCGCAATCGCCGCCTCAAAAAAGCGCATCGCCTGGTTCGGGTCTTCGAGCTGGACCATCGTCGCACCCAGCGCTGCTTTGATAATCGGGTCGCGTGGCGCGAGGCTCTCCGCACGCGCCAGAAAACCGAGTGCCGCCCGTGGATCACCAAGCGACAGCGCGGCGCGTCCGGCTTGGGTTAAGGCCTGCACATCACTGCCGTTCGCAGCAATGCGAGACAGCGCGCTGGTCAGCCGTGCCTGCGTTTCCATCCGCGCGGTAGTTGCAGGGTCGAGGGCGGGCGCAGCGGGCGGAGCCGCGGGCGGCAGGGTTTGCGCTATTACCGGGCTGGCGAACGGCAACAGCACGCTCACGAGCAACAAAGCTCGGACCCGCCCCAATGGCGTCGCCCTGTCGTTATTATATATCATGCTGCCACCTACCACGGGCGCGGTGATGGCGTATCCTCCATCTACCGCGCCGGAGACGCAGATCACCGCATCACCCGCTGTCCTTACTGGTTTGATTGCCGACCCAGAAAGCGCGGGATCGACGGAAAGGCGCTTTCGTCCTTTTCTTCGGTTTCGTCCGTAGCATCGCTGCCGCGCGACAGGCGGCTCATGCGCTCAAACAAGGTGGCACCAGGCGCGACGCGCGGCGCCGCTTCGTCAACATCCGTCGTCGCAGCGGCAACAACCGCAGGATCAGCGTCGTCACCATCGACCGCTTCGAGCACCAAGTCATCATCGGCATCGTCTGCGGGCTCGGCAATATCGGCCAATTCCAGGTCATCATCCGCAGCACCAGCAATTGCGTCGGGCGCTTCGAGCGTCAGCGGCTCTTCATCAAAAGCGGCAAAGCCAGGAGCAGGCGTCGGCTCAGCCACAGCGTCATCGACGATAACCGGCAGAACGGCGTCTTCGATCGGCGCCGCAGCATAGCTTGCCGCTGCGATCACTGGCGCCGGGGTTGGTGCCGGGCGCGCTTGAAAGCTGAATGGACGTGCGGCCGGTTGTGCAGCTCCGGCCATCGCACTGCCGGGTTCGAGACCGGTGGCGACTACCGAGACGCGGATCTTGCCGTTCAGTTCTTCGTTGAATGCCGAGCCCCAGATGATATTCGCATCAGGATCGACCAGTTCGCGGATGTGATTACCGGCTTCCTCGACTTCGAGCAGGCCCATATCTTCGCCGCCGGTAATGGAAATGATGACGCCCTTGGCGCCCGCCATACTCACGCCATCGAGCAGCGGATTGGCAATCGCCTTTTGCGCAGCCGCCAGCGCACGGCCTTCGCCTTCGGCTTCTCCAGTGCCCATCATCGCCTTACCAGCGTCGCGCATCACCGATTTCACGTCGGCAAAATCGAGGTTCACCAGGCCCGGCATGACCATGAGGTCGGTGATGCCGCGCACGCCCTGTTGCAGCACTTCGTCCGCCATGCGGAACGCGTCCTTGAACGTGGTGTTGGCT
>JANOPV010000220.1:0-1781 GCA_031422035.1 Sphingomonas sp.
GTTATCCGGCCCACTTGACGCGTGATGTCGGGCCGGATCGCCAGCGTTCGCCGCGACACTGGGTCGGTAAAGCGCAGCAGGTCACGCCCGCTGGCCTCACCGTCACCGCCGCCACCCACTCTGCCACTCAGCGTCTCGCGAAACTCGGCAATCGGCGGTGCAACCCGGGCGTAGCCATAGCTGCGCATCGCGTCGATCAGCGCGCGCGTTACCCGCGATGCGGCCTCCGCTTCTGGCGGCAACCGGTCGCGCAGCCCCTCGGGCAATAATGGTGATGCTGGCCCCTCGCTCATGCGGGGCTCCTTACTCGCTCCGACCCTATCGCGATAGCGGTCAAAAATCTGCCCGTCGCGATAGCGATCAAAACCTAAGCGCCATCGCCCGCTTCACACCAGGCAATGCACGAATGCTGTCGAGCGTCGTCGCGGGCACCGGCGTGTCGACCGACAACAACACGACCGCCACGCCTCCGGCATCCTGGCGACCAAGGTGGAAAGTGCCGATGTTGATCCCCGCCTCACCTAGTGTCGACCCCAGCCGACCAATGAACCCCGGTGCATCTTCGTTGACGATATAGATCATGTTGCCAGTCAGATCCGCTTCGACCTTAACGCCGAATAGCTCGGTTAATCGCGGTCCGCCGCCGCTCTGCCCGCCGCCGAACAATGTGCCCGCGACCGACCGTTCGCCCGCATCGGTTTTCACCGACACCCGCACCAGCGTGTGGTAATCGCCCTCTCGCTCATGGCGGATTTCGCGCACGTCTAGCCCGCGTTCTTTGGCGAGAAATGGCGCATTGACCATGTTCACTGCGTCGGAATGCTGCCGCATATATCCGGCCAGCACAGCACCGGTAATCGGCTTGATGTTCAACTGGGCTGCAGCACCCTCAACCTCGACACTGACGCGCGTCTGCGTCCCATGCGCCAACTGCCCAACTAGGCTGCCCAACCGTTCGGCCAGCGCCATATAAGGCTTGAGCTTGGGGGCTTCCTCGGCGGACAGCGACGGCAGGTTCAGCGCGTTAGTGACCCCGCCATTGACAAGATAGTCCGCCATTTGCTCGGCGACTTGCAGGGCGACATTGACCTGTGCTTCATTGGTTGACGCCCCTAGATGCGGTGTACAGATAAAATTAGGTGTGCCGAACAAAGGCGATTGCTTGGCTGGCTCCTCAACAAACACGTCGAGCGCAGCGCCTGCCACCTGGCCGCTGTCGAGCGCGGCCTTCAATGCGACCTCATCGATCAGTCCGCCGCGCGCGCAGTTTATAATTCGTACGCCCCGCTTGGTCTTGGCGAGCTTTTCCGCCGACAGGATGTTGCGTGTCTGGTCGGTCAGTGGGGTGTGCAGTGTGATGAAATCAGCCTTTGCGAGCAGCGTGTCGAGCTCGGCCTTCTCGACGCCCATTTCCACCGCGCGTTCAGCGGTCAGGAACGGGTCATAGGCGACAACCTTCATTTTCAGGCCTAGCGCTCGCGACGCGACAATCGCGCCGATGTTGCCCGCGCCAATCAGACCCAGCGTCTTGCCGGTAACCTCGACGCCCATGAACCGGTTCTTCTCCCACTTGCCCGCCTGGGTTGAGGCGTCGGCCTCTGGCAATTGCCGGGCGAGCGCGAACATCAGCGCAATGGCATGTTCGGCAGTAGTAATCGAATTGCCGAAGGGGGTGTTCATCACCACCACACCCTTGGCTGATGCGGCGGGAATATCGACATTATCGACGCCGATTCCGGCCCGGCCGATCACCTTCAAATTGGTCGCGGCATCCAGGATCG
>JANOPV010000221.1:0-3057 GCA_031422035.1 Sphingomonas sp.
CGCTTTTCGGCGGTGTCGAGGTCTGCTTGCGCGGTCCCGCTGGCGCGGCATTCAGCGACGAAGGCGGCCATTTCAGGCGAGCCCGCAGAGAGCTGCTCAGCCAGCGGATGGTCGGGTGCAATCGCGATAAAGCTCGCACCAAACAGCGTATCGGGCCGGGTGGTGAATACCTCGACGCTAGTGCTGCTGCCCGGCATGCTGAACCTGAATTGCAAGCCCTGCGATTTCCCGATCCAGTTTTCCTGCATCAGCCGGACCTTGTCGGGCCACTTGTCGAGGCTGCCGAGGCCGTCGAGCAGTTCCTCGGCAAAGTCGGTGATCTTGAGCACCCATTGGTTGAGCTTGCGCCGCTCGACCAGTGCGCCGGAACGCCAGCCGCGCCCGTCGATCACCTGCTCATTGGCCAGCACGGTATTATCGACCGGGTCCCAGTTGACGAACGATTCGCGTCGCCCGACCAGGCCCGCGGCATAAAGGTCGAGGAACAGCGCCTGTTCATGGCCGTAATAATCGGGATCGCAGGTCGCGAGCTCACGGCTCCAGTCGATGGCAAGGCCGAGCCGCTTCAGCTGCCCGCGCATCTGGTCGATATTGGCGCGGGTCCAGCCGCCGGGGTGGACGCCCTTTTCCATCGCGGCATTTTCGGCCGGCATCCCGAAGGCGTCCCAGCCCATCGGATGGAGCACCGCATGGCCGGTCATCGCTTTATGCCGAGCGACCACGTCGCCCATCGCATAATTACGCACATGCCCCATGTGGATACGCCCTGAGGGGTAGGGGAACATTTCCAGGATATAGGCAGGCGGCCGCTCTGGATGGCGATCCGCGCGGAAAATGGCGGCATCATCCCACGCAGCTTGCCAGCGGGCATCGGCGGCGAGCGGGTTAAACCGCGTCTCGGTCATGGTGTCAGCCTGCTAAAGCGGCGATTCGCAGCTTTTAATTGTCGAGGGCGGTCCGGCGCAAGTCGCGGGCACGGGTCAGGATAATCTCCTCAACCCGCTGCACGGTCGCAGCTTGGAGGGGGGCGTCAACCCACGCGCCATTTTGCGACACTTGCCGCGTGCCTGACACGCGCAGCGCGTCGGCACGCAGATCGCGGTCGAGAATGGCGACGGTCAGCTTGACGCGCTCACCCGGATTTTGCGGGTTCGCATACCAGTCGGTGATAATCACGCCGCCATTTGCATCGGCTTGGAGCAGTGGCGCAAAGGACAGCGCATCAAGACTCGCGCGCCACAGATAGGCGTTGACGCCGATGGTGGTCACCTGGCTCGCCGCAATATCGGCCTGTGGCCGCGCGCCACCGCCGGAGCACGCGGTTAAGCCGAGGCTGGCAGCGCCGATCAGAAACATTGCGCGGGCGGAGATTGCAAATATGGTCTGGGGCATGGCCGGGGCCGCCTCCCTCTGTTCAGGTCTGGGCGCTGTCATAGCCACATTGCGGCACGCCAAATGGGGTTCGGCAATGCTTCTAGCCATGCCAGAGCGATGCGGCAAGCATATCACACCCATATTACACTGGCCGAGAACTGTGCGCCTGTTGCAACAAAGCCAAACAATCGTGTCGTGATATTGACCGATTGGGTCGGGGGCCTAGTTTTTTAATTCGCAATGATGATATAACTATCGTCGTGTTAAAGGACTCGTCGATGTTGAGTGATCGCGCCTTTGTCGGATTGGGATTGGCAGCCATTGCGGCGGCCGGTCTGATGGCGACTCCGGCGTTGAGCGCAATCGGCAGTAGCGCAACCAGCCGGGCAACCGCATTATCGGCGCTTGTTGGTCGCTTTACCCCGGCCACCGGCGACCCCGTCTTGCTCCAACGTTATGCCCGTTTGTCAGATGAATCGCGTCGCAATTTCCGGTTCACTCCGGCGCTAACCCGGTCTGAAAACCGCGCTGTGACCTTGGTCGTCCGGGTTCGCCCGGCATTGCTGGCCTCAGCAGTAACCGCAGATGATGCGTCACGCATTGCGGTGCAGCCTATCGCCGTGACGCCAGTGTCTTATCGGCTTGGTTCGGCGGTTGGCTATACCGCCTTTGCGCCAGGCATTCAGCGTGAACGTGTCGATATCGCCGCCTTACCAGCCGCACGGCGCCCGGTTGATCCGGTCGCCGCGAATCGGCAATCGCGTTTTGGCGCTGATATGCGGCTTGAAAACCGCAGCCTGCCGGATGCGCCGGCCCGCGCACTTGATCCCGATCGTGCATATTCGGTCGATGTCACTGGCAGCTATCGTCTGTCGCGTAATTTGGATCTGACCGCCGGGGTCCGTGTCCAGCGTGAAAATGATCGCCTGCAACCGCTGACCGATGATCGTCGGGATAGCCAGGCCGTCTATGTTGGAACTCAGTTTCGCTTCTAAACCCGCGATTGCTTCATGGTCCAAGCATCGATCGCGGCCCAGCCATGCGCCCCAAATCGACGTAGTGCTGCAAGCCGGCGTGCATCCATGCCGCCTAAGCCAATAGCCGCACTGTCTGCCGACAGCATGGCGGCTAGCCGGGCGAACCCCTGCTGGCCAAGCGGTGCTGCGTCTCTATGAGATTGGGTGTTATTGACGGGCGAAATCAACACAGCGTCAGCGCCCCGCATCCGAGCCATCCAGGCCTCACGCTGATTGTGCACCGGTCGGCTTATGAAAAATCGCGCATTTGGTCGCCGCTCACCATGGCGCAAGTGGACCCCATCGATCCCAGCCGGACAGCCTTTGCCGCCCCAGAGCAACAGGTGACGCCGCGCCCGGGCAATGCGCCGCATCTGCGAAAGCAACCGGGGGACATTGGTCCCCGCCAACGCATGCGGACGGATGATAATGGCGCTGCGCGGCGGCATTCGCGCCGCGATCCTTAGCATCGCATCGCCGAGCCGGTCGTCGGTCATCAGCCATGCGACCGGCACAAGTTGGCGACGCTTTTGGCCAACAGCATGTAGGGCGGGTTGCAGCTGCATATAGGGCGTCTATAGCGCCGGTCATGCCTATACCAGCACTGACCGAACCTAGCGCCACAGCCGCCGCCGTGCGATTGACCGATGTTCAATCCGCGATTGCC
>JANOPV010000222.1:0-4509 GCA_031422035.1 Sphingomonas sp.
CCTCCTTCGTCATCCCCGCGAAGGCGGGGACCCATCCCCCGACCGTGCGAACTGGAGACGGCACCAGCGGAATTCGCGCTTGCGCGGGAAGGACGGCGTTCAGCGCATCCGGCGCGACCCCGCCCCTACCGCCGCCGGGCCGCCAGTTCCCGCACGATCCCGGGGTTAGGATAGATGTTGAGCAGCGCCTCTTGTACTGCCGCCGCCGACACGACCACGGTGCGGTTGACCCGGCCATCATAGCCGAAACTGCCGCCTAGGCTGCCCAGATTACCGTCAAATGCCGCACCGATGACGCCGCCGTCACGGTCGATCACCGGCGATCCTGAATTGCCGCCGATAATGTCATTGGTGGTCACGAAATTATAGACGGTGTTGGGATTGATCCGTGCCCGGTTGGCGGTGAAGGCATTGGCAAGGAGGAATGGCTGCGCCCCTGTCGCCCGGTCGAACGTGCCGCCCATTTGGGTGGTAAAGGGCACGTCCTGCCCGCGTTCGTTCCAGCCCTGTGCAATGCCGTAGGACAGCCGCAAGGTAAAGGTCGCGTCGGGATAGATGGTATCGCCGAACGCCGCAAAGCGCGCGGTGGCGAGGCGTGATTGCGCGGCACTGGTTGGCCCGCCAACCTCCTGGTCATAGCGGCGGCGCAGTTCGCGTGCACGACCGTCGACCGCGCGGACATAGACCACCATCGGATCGTCCGAGGCCGCGACCGCCGCTGCGCCGCCTTCCCACAGCGCCCGGCGCGCTGCCGGATCGGCCATCCGCGTCCCCGCCACCAAGCGGGCGGCAAGCGCCTCGGGCGACTCGCGGCCCAGCAACAGTCGCACATCCGGGCTGTCAGCGGTCAGATACTCGCGTGCTTTTGACAGCCAGAATTCAAGTTGCAGCTGTTCGAGCCACGGATAGGTTGGCGTTTCCTCGAACAATTCGGCCTCCGCCCGTGCCAGCGCGGCATCGGAAAAGCCGGGCAAGCGTTCGCTTTCAGGCTTGGTCCGTTCCGCTGCTGCGCGCACAATGAATTCGGCGGTATCATAGAGCGAGCTGCCGCCGCCCGACCCTGCCGACATGAACCGATATTCGAGGTAGAAATTACGATAGGCGCGGTCCACCGCCGTCAGGTCAGCCCAGGGGTCGCCAAGCGCGGTGTTGGCCGCCGCGCGTGCACGGAAATCTGATTCGCCATTGGCCAGCATCGTGCTGAATTCACCATCATTCAGGGCGCGAAACTCGCCAAGCTGCGCCTTGAAACTGTTTTCAATCCCGAACAGCAGGTCAGATGCCTGCCGCGTCCGTTCGGCATCACCGGCAATGGCCGACGTGATCCGCCCGCGCAGCTCCGAATTCAGGATCAGGCTAGTCGGCAGGGCCACTTCGCGGCGAAATCCGCGCTGCGCATTGGTCAGCTGACGCGAGGTTGATCCCGGGTTGCCCGCGACAAAGGTGAGCTCCCCCGCCACTGGCGCGCGCGGGGTCCAGCGCAAATGCGCAGGCGACACCACCGGCTGCCCATTTTCATAGGCGCGCAGGAAGGCCGCATCGAGGGCATAACGCGGGAAACTGAAATTATCGGGATCGCCGCCAAAAAATGCCGCCTGAAATTCGGGTGCCCAGGCGATGCGGACATCGCTGTACCGGCGATAGGTGTAGAGCTTGTACTGCCCGCCGCCGAACAGGGTGACGACCTGACAGCGGTTGCGGTCGCGGTCGGGGCAGCCCTCGGCCTCGATTCCGACGATTGCGGCGTTGCGGGCGCGGGTCAATTCGGCGCCGCTCGCACTGCCGATTGCCGCGCGCACGCGTGTGGTCACATCGCTGATCCGCTCGACGACTTCGGCCTGCTGTCCCGGGCAGCGCCGCTCCTCGGTGCGGGCGAGTGCGTTGAACCCACCGGCGACGAGGTCATTTTCGGCGGTTGACAGCTGTTGCAGGCATGTCGCCACGCAATGGTGGTTGGTCAGGATCAATCCTTCGCTGGAAACAAAGCTGGCCGAACAGCCATTGATCCGCACTGCAGCGCTGCGCACCCGGTCCAGCCACGGCTGATCGGGGGCCCAACCATGTGCGCTGCGCATCCGTTCCGCCGGGAAGCCATCAAATGTCCACATCCCCTCATCAGCGCTCGCCGGACTGGCGGCCATCAGACCAGCAATGCCCAAAGCGGTGCCAGCTGCGAACAGAGTGGAAAGGCGCATGTGATTCTCCTGGGGACAGAATGTTGCTCTATCGCGCAATGCTATGCCAGCCGCCGCAAAACGCAAGCCGAGAAACTGCATGGGTAGATCCACGAAGGCGTTCAAATACCCATGTTGCCGACGATTATCTGGGTCGTGCCGGTAGTCGTCGCTGCATCCTGACCAGACAGGAACACCAGCAGCGCCATGACCGATTTTTCTGCAAATTCCGACAACAGTCATTCTCCTTAGAGGCCGCATCGATTGACGCGCACCTTGCCAGCGTCGCTTGCCTTGCATAGGGGCATCGCGACTCGCCGCACCGCAGCGGCCACAAGGATAGCGACAATGAGCGATAGCGTGAAACGGCCAGAAGTACGCAAGGTCGTCCTCGCTTATTCGGGCGGCCTCGACACCAGCGTGATCCTGAAGTGGTTGCAGATCACCTACGGCTGTGAAGTTGTCACCTTTACCGCCGATCTAGGTCAGGGCGAGGAGCTGGAACCGGCCCGGGCCAAAGCCAAGCTGATGGGCGTGCCCGACGAACATATCTACATCGACGATGTCCGCGAAGAGTTTGTCCGCGATTTTGTCTTCCCGATGATGCGCGCCAATGCCCGCTATGAAGGCGACTATCTGCTCGGCACCAGCATCGCCCGCCCGCTCATCTCCAAGCGCCTCGTCGAAATCGCCCATGAGGTTGGCGCCGATGCCATCGCCCATGGCGCAACCGGTAAGGGTAACGACCAAGTGCGCTTCGAGCTCAGCGCCTATGCGCTCGATCCCGACATCCGGGTCATCGCCCCGTGGCGCGAATGGAATCTGACCAGCCGCACCGCGCTGATCGAATTTGCCGAACAGCACCAGATCCCTGTGCCCAAGGACAAGCGCGGCGAGTCGCCGTTTTCGACCGATGCCAACCTTCTCCACACCTCATCCGAGGGCAAGGTTCTCGAAAACCCGTGGGATGAAACCCCTGACTATGTGTATTCGCGCACCGTCAATCCGGAGGATGCGCCCGACACGCCGGAGTATATCACCGTCGATTTTGAACACGGTGACGGCATCGCACTCAATGATACGGCAATGTCGCCAGCAACTTTGCTCACCGCCCTCAACGACCTCGGCCGCAAGCATGGCATCGGCCGCCTCGACCTCGTCGAGAACCGCTACGTCGGCATGAAATCGCGCGGCATGTATGAAACGCCAGGCGGCGAAATCTACGCGCGTGCTCATCGCGGCATCGAAAGCATCACCTTGGACCACGGAGCTGCGCACCTCAAAGATGAGCTGATGACGAAATATGCCGAACTGATTTATAATGGCTTCTGGTTCGCGCCGGAACGCGAAATGCTGCAAGCTGCAATCGACCTCAGCCAGATCAAGGTCAGTGGCACCGTCCGCCTCAAACTCTACAAAGGTAGCGCCAGTGTGGTGGGGCGCAAGTCGCCGAACAGCCTGTACAGCGAACGCCATGTCACGTTTGAAGATGACGCCGGCGCCTATGACCAAAAGGATGCGGCGGGCTTCATCAAACTCAACGCGCTGCGACTGCGACTGCTGGGTCGGCGCGACCGCTAAAGCGCTTCGCCCGCCGCCCGGCCACTCGCCCACGCCCACTGGAAGTTGTATCCGCCGAGCCAGCCGGTAACGTCGACGCCTTCGCCAATGGCATAAAGCGAAGGCAGATGCCTGGCCGCCATGGTCTGCGACGATAGCCCGGCGGTCGCGATGCCACCCGCCGTCACCTCGGCCTTGGCATAACCCTCGGTGCCATTCGGATAGAATGCCCATGCCGAAAGCTGCCCCTCAGCCGACCGTAATTTGGCATCGGTTTGATCGGCCAGTCCGCCAGCCAGCGCCAGCCGCTCGGCCAGCACCTCCGCCAATCGCGCAGGCAACGACCGCGCGAGCATCGCCTTCACCGTCATGCGCGGCTCCCGGCGTTTGGCGGCAACCAACCAACCAGCATCGGTTTCCGGAAGGAAATCGACCGCCACGGCACCGCCATGCTGCCAATAGGAACTGATCTGCAACATCGCCGGGCCGGACAACCCCTTGTGCGTGAACAGCGCCGCTTCCCGAAACCGGGTCTTACCGATGGCTGTCTCAACTTCAGTCGCTACCCCGGACAGACTAGTGAACAGTGCCTCATCCGCGCCCAAGGTGAACGGCACCAGCGCCGGACGGGGTTGGACGACCTTCAACCCAAACTGCCGCGCCAGTTCATAGGCAAGGCCCGTCGCGCCGATCTTGGGGATGGCCGGGCCGCCTGTCGCGATCACCAGCGCCGCCGCCTGATGCGCAACGCCGCCGACCGTGACGCGATAGAAAC
>JANOPV010000223.1:0-10124 GCA_031422035.1 Sphingomonas sp.
CCGGAAACGCTGGAGCAGCTGAGCCAGGTTTATGCGGTCAGCCGCGAACGCGTGCGCCAGATTGAGGTGCGCGCGTTTGAAAAGCTGCAAAAGGCGATGCTGCGGATTGCGGGTGAGCGGCGGCTGCTGGCGGCTTGACGCGCTCGCTTCGCTGCTTGCCAGCCTGCGCTCATTTCGCCCATGATGGTTGAATGAAGCCATCATCCCCCCGGGGCCGCGCGCCCGCTTATCGTGTCGGCTGGTTTATCGGCCGGGCGATCATCTGGTTTGTTGTCCTGTCGGTATTGTGGGTGTTCATCCTGAAATGGGTGCCGCCGCCGCCGACCCTGACCATGTTGACCGACGATGCTGGCTGGACCCGGGACTGGGAACCGCTGGGCCGCATAGACCCTGACATGGCGCGGGCCGTGATCGCGGCTGAAGACAGCAAATTTTGCACCCATTATGGCTTTGATACCGACGCGATTGCCGCGGCTATGCGGCGCAACGCAGCCGGCGATGGGCCAGCGCGTGGCGGCTCCACCATCAGCCAGCAGGTCGCGAAGAATGTGTTTCTGTGGCAAGGTAGCGGCTGGCTGAGCCGGGCGCTGCGCAAGCTGCCCGAGGCGTGGTTCACCGGTCTGATCGAGACGATCTGGGGCAAGCAGCGGATCATGGAGATATACCTGAACGTCGCCGAAACCGGCATCGGCACCTATGGCGTCGCCGCCGGGTCGCAGCGCTATTTCGGCCATAGTGCGGCGCAGATGAGCCGGAGCGAGGCGGCGCGGATTGCCGCGGTCCTCCCCTCCCCCCAGCGGCGCGGGGCGGTGTCGCCGCGGGGGTTCACCCGGCGCTATGGCAATATGATCGCGGCGCGGATCGGCGTGGTGGACCGCGATGGGCTGGATGGGTGTTTATATCCATAGCCTGGCCGATGCGCACACATGCCATTTCGTCACCCCAGCGAAGGCTGGGGTCCATGACGCCTGTCGTGACAAGCCGATAGTCGGGATGGGCCCCAGCCTTCGCTGGGGCGACAGACCCGTGACTGACCCTACTTGCCACCCCACTACCACAGAAAAGGCGCGGAACCGAAGCCCCGCGCCCTCTTCTGTTGCGTCATCGCCAGCCTTAGAAGCTGACGCGCACGCCCACCCGGATGCCATAGAGCGACTGGCGCGTAACCAGATTCTCGTTCGGGCTGCGGACGTTGGCATAGCGATACTGCGTGCAAACCTGTGTCGGCGCGGTGTTGACCACGCCCGCACCCGGCGCAGTGCCGGTGGCGACCACGGTAGACAAGCACTGCACGTTCACCAGACCCGCATTATACGGGAACCCGACCTGGCGCAGTGAACCCCAGTCACTATCGATCAGGTTCAGAACATTTTCGATATCTGCAAACACCCGGATGCGGGCGCCAAAGAAGAGCGGCAGTTCCTGGCTGACGTTGAGGTCAACGCGGAACGAGTCCGGCGAACTTTGCGAGTTCTTGGGAACGATCCGCCCGCGATACTGCCCGATACCCAATTGGTCGACCAGCGTGTTAAACGCGGCTTCCGACGCAGCGGAATCAAATGATACCCGCGGATCGCTGAGCGTTGGAATATAGAGCAGCCCGGTCGAACCCGTGCCGACCGTGCCCAGAACCACCGAACGGTTGGCGGAGCTTGTTCCGGTGCTGTCGACCATCGTCAGGCTGTAAGGGCGGCCGGTGCGATATTCGCCGAACAGGTTGAACCGCGTATCATAGTCACCGAACAGCTGGGTGGTATAGCCGAGGCTGAACTTCCACTGGTCGCGGATTTCATAGATCGAACGACCATAAGCGGCAAAGTTCGGATCGACTGTCGCATTACTGTTGTAAAGCGACGCTGCTGTCGATGACGTCAACGCATTCTGGTCGCGAACGTTCGAGCGGGTGTAGCTGCCGCCGATGCTGAAACCATTGTCAAAGTCACGCTCAAAACGCACCACGCCGATATAGGAGCGGCCAAGGCTGCTGTTGGTCATCAACAGATCCTGGTTGGACCCTGTGGTGCCCGGCAGGTTGTTATAGCGTGGGCGCCCATCAGGCAGCGTGCTGATCTGGACCGAACGAATATCTGTCCACTGATAACCTTCCAACACGTTACCGTAGAGGAAGTTTGCGCCAAACAGCCAGCCGTCACCCAGGAAGCCAAGGTCAGCATCATAATCAACCGACAAAGTTGCCCGCATCTGACGCGCCAGCGCAAGGTTGCGATCAACCGCGTTAACCGGGGAATTGGCAAGCGCGGCAACGTTGGTTGTCAGGAAGGTGTTGACTGTGCCGCTTGTCACGTTGAGCCTGGTGAGCCCGGAGAGGGCCGATGCGCATAAGGACCCTGGCGTGAGGCAGGTCGCATCGCGGCTGATCGTGATCTGGTTGGTCAACTGTCCCGTGTTGGAAAAGCTGTTCGACAAGAACACATTGGGCGAACCACCGGCAAAGATGCCGACACCACCACGAATAACGAGCCGGTCGGTTGCTTCCCAACTAAAGCCAAATCGCGGCTGAAACACGCCGAGCCCGGAGAATGTTTCCCGGTTCGAGAAGCCATAGCGCGCAGTGAAGTTCGGATTCTGCGCCGGATCATCACCTGACCCGAGCAGGTCGTAGCGCGCACCAATGGTGACCAGCAGGCTGTCGCTGACCTGCCAATCATCCTGAATGCCGAAGCTGTAGGTTTGCGCCGAATAAGCAGCCGCGCCATTGAGCGGATCGAGGCTAGGCACCGCGTTCGCATAGGTCAGCTGGTTGGCGTTCCCGGCCTGGAAATCAGCGACTGAGTCGAAATAATAAACACCCAGTGTGCGCGGAACGAACAGGTTGAACACCGACAGATCGGCATAAGAGGCCAGCATCTTGAAGCTGTGATTGCCCGCATCAAGGCGCGCAGTCAGCTCGATGCTCAGATTTTCCGTGTTGAGGGCGTTGGAGTGACGGAATTCATCCGGACCAAAAATCACCCGCGGCACGGCGTTGGAACAAGCGGTCGCGACACCCGTCGATACCGGATCAAGACAGACCGAAACTTGACCAGCGGTCGTCGCGCCATAGGGGGTCTGGCCGCGATTATAATCGCGATAGGAAACGCGCAGTTCGGTCGAGAAATTGTCCGACCAATCGGAGTTCAGCTGAAACGCGCCCGAATTGACTTCTTCGGTCAGCTCATAGCCGGTGGAGAACAGGCCGAGCGTCGGTGCGGTAGCGCTGGTCGACGTGTTGCGCTGGTTCGCCTGGTTGCCGACATTGCGGATATAGGTGACCGACGCACGATGAGCATCCGTGACGTTCCAGTCGAGCTTTACGACGAGCTTTTCATCCTGTTCGTCGCCATTCTGAATCACCCCCAGAGTATCATAGGCGTAACGACTTTGCGCGATGCCTGAGATCTGATCAACCTGGGCCTGCGACAAGTTGGGGATTGGAGCGGCAAAGCCTTGCCCTTGCGGGCCACTATCAAACGGATCGCTCTCTACCGTGCGTTCATAGGTGACGGCGAAGAACAGGCGATCACGGATGATCGGACCCGACACGGTGAACCCATATTGCTCAGAGTCAAAGCCGAGGTTGAGGGTCTGGCCGCGCGTCGTGTCGCCGGTCAGCGAGTCGCCCGTATAGGCATAGAATGCGGCACCGCGGAACCGGTTGCCGCCCGAACGCAGAACGACGTTAATCGCGCCGCCTTGGAAATTACCTTCGCTAATGTCGAACGGTGCAACCTTGACCGAAAATTGTTCAATGGCATCGAACGGCACCGGGCCGCGCGAGGTCGGCAGTCCGCCGTTGTTGAGGCCAAAATCGTCGCCAAATTGAATGCCATCCACCGAAAAGCGGTTCAGGCGGCCGTTGGTGCCCGCGACTTCGATGGTGCGGCTATTGGCCAGATCGATGGTCGCGAACGGATCGCGCCGGGCGAGATCGCGCACGTCACGATTGATCGAGGCGACGCCTTCAATGTCTTCGCGGCTCAGCGCGGTGATCGGACCCGTCGACGTTGCAAGTGCACCCGTCAGGCTGCCGGCGGTGACAACAATGTCCTCAGTCGAACCGAGGACAATCGGCAGGCGGAACGGTTGACCGGCCTGAAGCACTAGATCGGTAACACGCGCGCCTTCGTAACCGGCTGCGGAAACTTCGACCGTGAACGGGCCGCCAACACGCAAGCCGTTAGCGGTGAAATTGCCGTCCGCGTCGGTCGTCGTGCGCGTCACCGTGCCTGATGGTTCATGGCGGATGACGACCTGCGCGCCCGCGACGACGTTGCCGTCAGCCTCGACCGTGCCGCGCACCGCTGAGGTGGTTTCTTGGGCCATGGCGGGCGTGGCGATGGCGGTGGCCATCGTCAGGCTGGCGACGCTGGCGGCAAGGTAAATCCGGAAGTTCATTATATATCCCCTGGGTCGATCGACATCTGGTGGCTTGAGGCGCCGCCGGTTCCGGGTTCGGTGCAAATGTCGCTCTCCACGACTGTCCGAACTCCATAATAACTGCTGGCGCGCCTTTGACGGCTGATTGTGTCCGTTTTCTGACAATCGGGTTACAGTCAATCGGCGATTGCGCAGGGTGATTGCCCATAGCGAAGCGCCGCCCCAGGCACATGCCCGGAACGGTATCGATTCCAACTATCTTGGCGATATTTCCCGCCGTGCAAAAATGTCACAGACGGGAAGATTCTCCGTTTCGGCGAGACGTCAGGCAGCATCCTCGGCGGCGGTCTGGTCGTTTTCGGCAAAGACGCGAATCGGTTCGCGCCGTCCTTCGACCACATCCTTGTCGACGACGATCTCACTCACGCCATCAAGCTGGGGCAGTTCAAACATCGTATCGAGCAAGATCGCCTCGACAATCGAGCGCAGCCCACGCGCGCCGGTCTTGCGCTTGATCGCCTTGCGGCTGATCGCGCCAAGCGCATCGTCGGTGAAGCTGAGGCCGACATTTTCGAGCTCGAACAGCTTGCGATATTGCTTCGCCAGCGCGTTCTTTGGCTCCGACAGGATTTTGATCAGCGCCGCTTCGTCGAGATCTTCGAGTGTGGCGATCACGGGCAGACGACCGACAAATTCCGGGATCAGGCCGAATTTCAGCAAATCCTCTGGCTCAACATTTTTCAAGATCTCACCGGTGCGCCGCTCATCGGGATCGGCGACATGCGCGCCAAAGCCGATCGACTTGCCTTCGAGCCGGTTCGAGATGATCTTCTCAAGGCCCGAAAACGCCCCGCCGCAAATGAACAGGATGTTGGTCGTGTCGACCTGTAAAAACTCTTGCTGCGGATGCTTGCGCCCGCCTTGTGGCGGCACGCTGGCAATGGTGCCTTCCATCATCTTGAGCAGCGCCTGCTGCACGCCCTCACCCGAGACATCGCGCGTGATTGAGGGGTTTTCGGCCTTCCGGCTGATCTTGTCGATCTCGTCGATATAGACGATCCCGCGCTGCGCCTTTTCGACATTATAGTCAGCGGCCTGCAGCAGTTTCAGGATGATGTTTTCAACATCCTCACCGACATAGCCAGCCTCAGTCAACGTCGTCGCGTCAGCCATGGTGAAGGGCACGTCAAAGGTGCGCGCCAGTGTCTGCGCCAACAGCGTTTTGCCGCAGCCGGTCGGCCCGACGAGCAGGATGTTCGACTTGGCCAGTTCGACCTCATCACCCTTGCCGCTGTGGTTGAGGCGCTTGTAATGATTGTGGACCGCAACCGAGAGGACGCGCTTGGCGGGCCCCTGACCGATCACATAATCGTCGAGCACGTCGCAGATTTCGCGGGGGGACGGGACGCCGCCGCCCTTTTTTGCGGAGGCCGCACCCTTGGCCTCTTCGCGGATGATGTCGTTGCACAGTTCGACGCACTCATCACAGATGAACACGGTTGGCCCCGCAATCAGCTTACGCACCTCATGCTGCGATTTGCCGCAGAAGCTGCAATAGAGAGTGCTTTTGGCGTCGGTGCCGCTGAGCTTGGTCATCAAAAAATCGTCCTGTCACCGTGCCAATAGCAGCGCGGTTGGCCCCACCCTACGGGCGGAGACCAAGATTACAATAAGGCAGTTAGGTGAACGCGAAAGGTTACCGTCCCGCGCTTGGGCGGTGACGGGCCCCGATGCGGATCACTTAGGCGAGGCTTCGGCGGTGAGTGGCCGCTTGTCGAACACCTGATCGACCAGGCCAAAGGTCTTGGCTTCTTCGGCTTCGAGGAAGGTGTCCCGGTCCATCGCCTTTTCAATCTCTTCGAGCGTGCGGCCGGTGTAGAGCACATAAAGCTCGTTCATCCGCTTTTTGATGCGGAGGATTTCGCGGGCCTGAATCTCGATGTCCGACGCCATGCCGCGCGCGCCGCCAGACGGCTGGTGGATCATGATCCGCGCCTGTGGCAGCGCCACACGCATCCCGGGCTCACCAGCGGTGAGCAGGAAACTGCCCATCGACGCGGCCTGGCCGATGCACACGGTGCTGATCTTTGGCCGGATATATTGCATGGTATCATGGATCGCCATGCCCGCCGTCACCACGCCGCCGGGCGAGTTGATGTACATATAGACATCCTTGGTCGGATTTTCCGATTCTAAGAACAGCAACTGCGCGACGATGACCGAGGCCATATTATCCTCAACCTCACCCGTCACGAACACGATGCGTTCGCGCAGCAGGCGGCTGAAAATATCAAAGCTGCGCTCCCCCCGGCTCGATTGTTCGACGACCATGGGAATGAGCGCGCTGCGGACGAAATCTTCGTGGTCGAGCATGGGTATCATTATCCTGTTTGAGCAAGACCCCCTACATCGGCGGTCACCCGCTCCGGTTCAAGAGGCTTTACCCTTTTGGACGGTGCAGAATTCAAGCGATGTTCAGCAATTGCCGACGATAAGGCAAATGAAGACGGGGGGAGAATTGGTGCATGACATATAAGCTGCTGTTCGGATCAGCGCTGGCAGGAGCGACCCTGTGGGCCAGTGCGGCGTCCGCGTGCTTGCCGCCTCCACCCGAACGTCCGTTGCCGCGCGAGGCGGGGGAGAGCGATTCTGCCTATCAGGAACGCACTGTCCGGCTACGCGCCGAAGCACAGGCTGCAGCACAGGCGTCCTACGAAGCGTGGGCGATCAACCGCGAGGAAAGCCTCTGGTCCTCTCCCCAGATCACGCGGATTGCTGTGGCTGATGTTGAGCAGATCGGCGGAACCGACGGCCCGCCCTCGATGACCAGCGATTTCATCTTCGGCGTCGTGATGCCCGAACGCGGGATGGTCAGGGCCGAGCGGTTCACGCTGACCGAGCCCCGGTTTGCGCCCAGTCCTTGCATCCCGGTGGTGCACTACACAATCGGCCAACGATATATTGTGTTTGCCAGCGACGAGCCCATTTCGAGCCGGTCCACTATTGCTCTGCTGCTGCCAGTGCAGGAGGTGCGGTCCGAGCGCGGATTGGCGCTGCTGCGCGCGGCGGAACAGCGCTCGCGATAGCCATTCCGATCCGGGCTGAACCGGGGCACGCGACCCCGGCTCAGCTATCCCCGATCGAAATATGGCTTAGTCTGCCTTGGCAGTCTTCTTGGCCGGAGCCTTTTTCGGCTTGGCCGGCGCTGCGTCCGCTGCAGCCGCGTCGTCGGCCTTGGCCTTGGCGGGTTTAGCCGCAGCCTTTTTCGCAGCTGGCTTCTTCGCGGGCTTGGCGTCCGCATGATCGTGGCCACAGCCCGGACCGTGGACATGCGCCTCATCCATTTCGGCCTCAATCGAGGCTTCGAGTTCAGCGCGGGTCACTTCGCGGTCGGTAATGGTCGCCTTTTCAAACAGGAAGTCGACGACCTTATCCTCAAACAGCGGTGCGCGCAGCTGGGCGGCGGCGAGCGGGTTCTGCTGGATATATTCCACGAACCGCTGGCGATCCTCTGGCTTATATTGCTGCGAGGCCTGGGCGATCAGCCGGTTCATTTCCTGGCTGTTGACGGTGACGCCGTTGACCTGCCCGATTTCGGACAACAGCAGACCCAGACGCACGCGGCGCACGGCGATGGCGTGATAATCATCCTTGTCGGCTTCGAGCTCTGCCTTGGCCGCTTCTGGATCGGGCTCCTGTGCGACTTCGTTAAGCAACTGTTGCCAGATCTGCTCGAACTCGGCCTCCACCATCGTTGGCGGCACCGGGAAATCATGGCTCGCGGCGAGCTGGTCAAGCAGGCGGCGCTTCATATGGGTGCGGGTAAGGCCGTTGACCTCCTGCTCCACCTGGGTGCGCAGGATGCCGCGGAACTGCTCCATGTCGTTAAGGCCCAGCGTCTTGGCGAACGCATCATCGGCGACCGCTTCGGCGGCGACCTTCACAGCCTTGGCGGTGACAGCAAATACAGCCGCCGCGCCCTGGAGCTTTTCAGCGGGATAGTCAGCCGGGAAGGTCACATTAAGATCACGGCTCTCGCCATCCTTGATCCCGATCAGCTGGTCTTCAAAACCGGGGATGAGCATCCCTGAGCCGATTTCGACCGCCATGTCTTCACCGGTGCCGCCATCGAACGGCACGCCGTCAACACTGCCGGCAAAATCGAGGATGACCTGATCACCGGTTACTGCCTTGTGGCCCTTTTTAGCGTCGGCGAACTGCTTCGACTGGCTGAGAAACTCGCCGATCTTGGCATCAACAGCGGCGTCGTCGACAGCGACCGTCAGGCGTTCAAGCACGAGATCGTCGAGCGCGGGCACGTCGAACACCGGCAATATTTCAAGCTCAACGGTGACTTCAGCGTCCTTGCCGGTGGCATAGCCATCCGCCAGCGCGACCGAAGGCTGCATCGCGGGGCGCAGCTTTTCCTTGGTAATCAGCTGATCGACGCCCTGTTGCACCGTCTTTTGCAGTGCCTCAGAAGCCAGCGCTTCGCCGTGCATCTTGCGAACGAGATTGGCTGGCACCTTACCGGGGCGGAAACCGGCCATCCGCACGGTCGGCGCGATGGCTTTCAGCTCTTCATCAACGCGGGCATCAATATCCTTGGCGGTGATGGTCAGCGTGTAGGCGCGCTTCAGGCCTTCGTTCAATGTCAGGGCATGCTTCATGGGAGTGTCGCGCTTTCTTCAAACTGCCGCCCGGAGGCGTAAAAAATCCTTGGCCAACCGCGCATGATCGCCATCCGGATGGAGGGCCGATCTGCACGCCGCGGGGCGACTGGTGCGGGCGAAGGGACTCGAACCCCCACATCTTACAATACTGGTACCTAAAACCAGCGCGTCTACCAATTCCGCCACGCCCGCATAGCCCCGGTCGCTGACCGCGCGCCGCTATAGCAGCGGCGGGGATGAGGGCAAGGGGTGGGGGAAAATGCGGAACTATCGGCGACACTGCGCGTCAATAGGGAAACGCAGGGAGAGGATCACCATGGCCAGCGAACCACCGCCCGACATCATCGAACCGATGGCACCGCCGGAGCAACCGACGCAGCCGACGCCCGTGGAGTCGCCGCCGGGCTATCCTGCCGAGGCACCGCCCGACGGCGGTG
The DNA here is from genome assembly GCA_031422035.1 of Sphingomonas sp. GTDB lineage: Bacteria > Pseudomonadota > Alphaproteobacteria > Sphingomonadales > Sphingomonadaceae > Sphingopyxis. Next base: position 9,488 of record JANOPV010000223.1, read on the forward strand.
ACATGGACGAGCCAGGCCGCGGGCCGGATGAGGTGCCCAACCCATGAAAATTATAAAGTTGTGAGATTAGTATAAGCCGCAGAAAAGGGTGATGTAGAAGCGATTTTTATCTGTTTGGCGCTAAAGCAACCGGTATTGGAGGCGTCGTCTGCCTCAGCAGTCCGAGATATTCGTCGGTAATATCAGTGCCAGCGCCATTCTGGACTCTATCACGATCATAGCCGATGACCCCTGGTAAAGCTGCGATGCGGTCAATGGTTAAGGCATAATAATTGGGCAATTTGCCAACGGCCTCGAATTGCACAGGTGTGACAGTAACACCCGACAGGCGGACATCGATAGGCAGTCGGCTTCGATCTGCAGGTATCAGGCCGACCACACCAACGCCGCCGATGTCCGTCGACGTTAGGCTCGTTTCATTACTGATTGCGGCAAATACACCTAGATCGGTTATGCCGCCCGCGCGGACATCAAACGCGACAGTGCCAAAGCAAAAGCATAGCCCGCCTGCGGGCTGAGCCAATGCGAATACACCATAGAGCGCATAGCGACCTGGCCGGACGGACGAGAGGTAGACCGATCGTCCCTCTTCACGCACTAGCCGATTCTGCAAGCCGATATTAAATAGTGTTGCTAA
>JANOPV010000224.1:0-5869 GCA_031422035.1 Sphingomonas sp.
GAGCACGGTCGGGCTTTCGTCAGCGCTCGCTTCGTGCCCCAGCACCTTTTGCGCGATGAGCCGGTTCATGCTGGCATTGGCCTGATGCAGCCAGAGGCGGCGCATGTCGGATGCACTAAGGCCAAAGCGCTCCATTTCCGCCAGGATCATCGCGCCGACCATCGGCACCACTTCCTTGAACACCTTGCGCCCCTCTTGGATAAATAGCTTGTCGGGTGCATCGCGGTTGTCGGGGTCGGCGCGGTTGAGGAAGCCGAAATTATTGCGGATGTTGTTCGAGAATTGGGTCTTCAGCTTGGTGCCGAGGATGTCCCAATGCGCGGCGGGTGCGATGTCTACGGCTTCGACCAGCACCGCCGTCGCCACGTCGCCAAAGATGAAATGGCTGTCGCGGTCGCGCCAGTTGAGATGCCCTGAGGTAACCTCCGGGCTGACCACCAGCACCGAGCGCGCATTGCCGGCGCGGATGAAATCGGCGGCAGTCTGAATGCCAAAGGTGGCGGAGGAGCAGGCGACGTTCATGTCAAAGCCAAAGCCACCGCCCCGGTTTGCGCCGACGCCCAGCGCCGCCTGTATCTCCACCGCAATCGCCGGATAGGCACGCTGCATATTGGCACAGGCGCATAGGACGGCATCGACGTCGCCGGCATCCCTTCCGGCGCGGGCCAAGGCATCGCGTGCGGCTGCAACGCCGATTTCCGCCATCAGCGATAACTCGTCATTGGTCCGTTCGGGATAGCGCGGGCACATGATGGCGGGGTCGAGGATCGCGGCCTTGGCGATCACGTGCCGCGATTTGATGCCGCTCGCCTTTTCGATAAACTCTTCGGAGCTATGCTCAACCGCTGCCATTGCCCCGGCAGTGATAGCCTCAGCATGCTCGGCATTGTGCCGATCCGCCCAGGCATTGAAGCTTTCGACCAATTCGCCGTTGGTAATGATGTCGGACGGCGTGAACAGGCCGGTGGCGGAGATTACGGGATGCTGCATGTCGGTCATCCTCATCCTCTAGCGGCTCCGCTTTCGCTCGACAATCGCTGCGCGGTCATGGTTAATGAGCTGGAAACCATAAGTGTGGCAGGGTGCGGTTGGGAGAGGAGTTCGAGCATCTCTATCAGGGGGCGGAACGATGACGACCAATAGTAAACGCGCTTCGGGCGACCGGGCGATTGCCGAAATGCGGGAATTTGCGAGCTTCCCGTCGCGGACCCAGCGCTATATCCGCCGCTCGCTTGACGTCGGGCTGGAGCGGGAGGATGCGGTTGGCCGCTGGTCCCGCGACGCTGTCGAGGAAGTCGCGATTCGGGTGCAGGCGCGGGCCTATGCCTTGCTGCGCGAGCTGCGCGACAGCATTCCTGACGATGGCGGGCTGGATGCGGTGGGCCCGTTCATGGGGCCGCTGGTCAAGCTGTCGGCGTTCGACCTCGGACAGGACCGGTTGCCTGGTTTTGCCGCCTATCGTTTCTTGTACGAGCGCCTGTTGGGTGCCGCGTCGCGGCCATGGCTACCGGGTGCATTCTGCGCCGCTGCCGCGCTGCCGCATCTGCATCCGGACAAGCGCAAGGTGCTGCTCCAATCGGTCGGCGAATCGGTCGCCACCGCGCCAGGCTGGTCCGCGCGCGAACCATCCTTTTACCCAGCCTGGGTTGAAAAGGTCGATATGGACACCGCCGCGCATTGATCTGGGCGGCCCTCAAGTTGGCCGCGCACTGAATGCTCTGCGCTCAGGGCACCACCCTGCTCAGGGCACCACGTCCAACGCGCGCAGCAGGCTGTAGATGCTGGTCATCGTCAACACGGTGCCGACGAGGATCAGCATGACCCGCATCGGGATGCGTTTGGCCATGATCGCGCCAAAGGGGGCCGCCGCGACCCCGCCGATGAGCAAGCCGAGGGTTGCCCCCGCGACATCGGCGATGCCCAGATGATAGATGAAGGTCGCTGAGACGGTCAGCGTCAGGAAGAATTCGACGCTGTTGACCGTGCCGACCACCTTGCGCGGTTCCGCCCCCTGAACCAGCAGGTTGGAGGTGACGATCGGCCCCCAACCGCCGCCGCCCATCGCATCCATGAACCCGCCGATCAGCCCGAGCGGTTCGACCACCGTCGGCTTGCGGATCTTTGGCGGATAAAAGAGGCCGCGCACCAATATCCACAGCCCAATGGCGATTAAATAGGCGAGGACGAACGGTTTGATGACATCGCCGTCGATTTGCGTCAGCAAATAGACCCCGGTTACGCCGCCGACGACGGCGGGGATCAACAGGCGCAGAAACAGGCGCTTATCGATGTTGCCATGATAGAGATGCGACAGGCCAGAGACGGCGGTGGTGAATGTCTCGACAATATGGACGCGGGCCGAGGCCTGTGCTGGAGGCACACCGAGCACGCCGACGAGCAAACTGTTGGTGATGACGCCAAAGGCCATGCCCAGCGCTCCATCAATCGCCTGCGCGATAAAACCGATGGCGATGAAGGGCAGCAGTGCTTCCCAGCTCAGCCCGCCGAGCAACTCCATCATGCGCCGTGCCCCATATAGTGATTCGACTGCGGTGAATGGAGGCAATTCTCAACCATTGCGCAAGAGATATGCGCTTGCCACCGCCCAAGCGGGGCTACGCTGCGGCGGGTTGTCGGGAAGCGACGCCAGTCGGCATTAGGGGTCAGCGTCTGGGTCGCCCTCGTGCCCAAGCTAGCATCGGTTGCTCCACCAGCCGATGATAAAGGATGCCCGCCAACAGGCCCGCAAGCCCGATCACCGACAGGATCATCAACCAGCCTGACCCCGACAGCAGCCCGATTAGCAGCAGTAATGGCAAGGCGTGGACGAGGTAAATAGCATAGCTGGCGTCCCCCAGATACGACAGCAGTCGCGGCACAGGGACATGGCCTTGCTGCTCCGCCCGGACGAGCCACGGCAGCGCCGCCGCAAAGAGGGCCGCGGTCGCCATCGGTCCGGCGCGGGCGATGTCGATGAGCGGACCGCCCCAGACCAGCGCAATGGCCAACGCCGTCAGGAGCGCGCTGGTTGCGAGCATGATCAGACTGCGCCCGCTGCGCCATGCCGCCCAGGCAGCAATGCCCATCAAAAACTCGGTATCGATAAGCTGCAACCCGATCGGTGCAGCGAAGCCGGAGAGCCAAGACAACAGGATCGCAGCGATCCACAACGCCAGCCCAGCCCGCCACCAACGGGTGTAGAGGCCGATGGCGACGCATGCGTAAAACATGATCTCATGCTGCAAAGTCCAAGCAACATTCAGCATCGGCTCGCCAACAGGCAGCAGGGTGACACTCGCTATCAGGTTGCGCAATATTGTGCTGTCTGTTGATGCGGAGCCGAATATTATCACTGCCATCACTAGTCCTGCGGGCCAATAGGGCAGATATATCCGGCGAAACCTGGCCTGGGCAAAGGCCGTCCAAGTGAGCCCGCGCCCGACGGTGGCATGGAGGATGATAAAGCCCGAGAGCACGAAGAACAGATCGACTCCTGCTCGCCCCATCCCGGTCAACTCGATCAGCGGCATGGGTCCGCCATATTTATCGGCAGCATGGCCTGCATGATGCAGCAATACGCCAAGAGCCGCGATGGCGCGTACCGCTTGCAATATTTCAAACCGTTCCGGCACTTGCGGCAACACCTGCTGGCTATTAGCGGGCCCGCCAGCCTCAATCACGGCACCTGCGCCTTGCCCTGATCATGGGCCATTGCGGCAAACGGCCCATCGGCGACGATATAGTTCAGGAACATCTGATATTGGTGTTGCCCGGTCAGCGGCGCGCGCCAATGCCGCACCTTCGTTCCCTGGTACAGCAGCCCGGCGCCCGGGCTAAGGGCGATGCTGTGATCCTGGCCGTGCAAGTCGGTAACCCCGATCGGCCATATGGGCTCTGCCGGATCTCCGGCGATCGCAATTGTTATGCTGACTTCACAGGCGGTGCGGTCCTTGTGCGGGTTGAGCAATGCACCATGCTCATAAATGCGCCAAAAGCCAAAACTGGGCACCAAATCGCGCCGTACTAGCGCCGCGATCCTCGGAGTTAGGGCACCGAGCAGAACCTGCGCCGCAACCGGCGCATATTCATTGTTCGGCCCGCGATACGCCGGATTGTCGGCCACCCGCATCCGCCCAGCCCGCCGTGATAGGTCCATGCCCTGCCGCAGAAAGGCGCATTGTTCGGCTGTCAGCAGGGCATCGACCACCCGATAGCCGTCGCGCCAGAAGGTGGCGGCCATCGGGTCGTCGGTCAGGTCCTTGGCCAGCGGAGCAAATGGCGAAGCCTGTGTCACAAGCGCGCGCCAGGATCGCAGGCGACAGCCACTTGCGCGCGCACGGGAGCGCTGGCCAGACAGGGCGGGAGGGCAAGATGCGGTTGGCGCGACATGAGCACGAGATATAGGCCCCCCGTCCGCCGCCGCCACTGTAAAATCTGGCGCAGGGAATTCTCGTTTGGCTCGAACGACCGTTCGCGATTGTGGATGTAATCAGGTTGCCGCATTCCCTCGCCGCCGAATGAACCAGACTAGGCCCCCTTCGACCACCAACAGGGCGACGACGGCGATCAAGGTGGTCGTGCCGGGGTCCCAGCCAAAGATGGTGAGCACATAGCCGAGCGTCGTGAAGCCGCCGACCCACAACGCGCTGCCCGCAAAGACAGCGAGCGCAAAGGTGGTGCGCGGGAGGTTGAGTATGCCCGCTGGCAGCGACAGATAGACGCGCACGACCGGCACCGTCTGGCCAACGAAAGTGGCGATGAACGCGTTGCGGCTATAGCGGGCGGCGAGCGAGAGATAGAGCGTCTCACTGAGCCAGACATAGCGCCCGAAGCGCTTGACCATAAAGTGCGTGCGTTCTTCGCCTAGGACATTGCCAATCCCGTACCAGCACAGCGCGCCGAGCGTGGTCGCGATGGTGGCGACGATGATCAGCGGCACGAGGTCGATAGGCGCGCGGACCAAGGCGCTGCCCAGAAAAATGAACAGGCCGTAGGATGGGACAATGGGGATCAGCCGCTCAGCCAGCGCCAACAGGAACGCCCCCGCCAGGCCATAGGCGGCGAGGTCAGCAATGTAGCCGGGATCAGTCATCAAGAACGCACCATCGCCGCCCGGTAGGTCATCGCGCCGCGTGTGTCACTAGACTATAACGGTGGTGGTGAGGATGATCTTTTGCGTCGTGGGCGAACCTAGCGGTGACATCCCGCCGTTATGGCGCTCGTAGCGGCGTTCCCCACACGCAGGCGTTGGTGCTTCGCCATGCCACCGCCCCTTGGGGGAGGGACTAGACAGGTGACCCGCTGCCGAAAAACACTCGCACCGCGCGCGCACCGGCGTATAGCGACGTACATGCATCGCGAAATACGGACAGATAGAAGGATCGGTTAGGAGTATGGGATCGTTTAAGGGCGTACAGCCCATTATCTATGGCGGGCGCGAAATGTGGCCGCTGATCGAAGGCGGCAAGGGCGTATCGGCCACCAACCACGCCAGTTCTGGCGCCTGGGCCGCCGCGGGCGGCATCGGCACCGTCAGCGCGGTGAATGCCGATAGCTATGACGACAATGGCGAGTTCATCCCCCAGGTTTTCCACGGCACCACCCGGCTGGAGCGGCACCACGAGCTGGTCGAATATGGCATTCGCGGCGGCGTAACCCAGGTCAAGCGCGCGCATGATATTGCGGGCGGCCGCGGAGCGATCAACATCAACGTCCTGTGGGAAATGGGCGGCGCGCAGCCAATCCTGGAAGGGGTGCTGTCGCAAACCCCAGGCCTGGTCACCGGGGTGACCTGTGGTGCGGGCATGCCGTATAAATTGTCCGAAATCGCGGCCCGGCACGGCGTCTATTATCTGCCCATCGTCAGTTC
>JANOPV010000225.1:0-2126 GCA_031422035.1 Sphingomonas sp.
GCATCGTCCCTTCGATCAGGAACCGTCCACGCGAATAGATGATCTGGTCCCATAGCGGATCACGTGCAGGGAGGGTGGCGGTCAGCACGCCGTCCGCCGCACTGCGGATCGGCAAGCGGCGCTCGGCACAGCTGCTGCGGACATTCAGGAAGGCGGCGATGTCGGCCGGGATGTTGCCCGCCCGGGCGAGGGTGATGGTGCCCCCGATACAGCTGATCCGCACCTGAGACTGGCCGCCATTGCCAAATAATGCGCTGCTGGAGCCAACCCGGCTGAGATAGGTCCAATCGCCCGGTGCCAACGGCGCGACACTCCATTCGCCGGAATAGCGTTCAGCCGGGGTTTGCGGGGCCGCTGGCGGTGCAGCGGGGGGCGCGGCAGGGGTTTGCGGCGGTCGCGGCGCGGCAGGCGGCGGCCCGCTGGGCGCAACGCAGGAGGCGAGCAGCGGCAGGATCAGCCATGGGAGAATGCGGATAGCCATGAACCAGGCTATGCCCGTGTGCGGGGAGTGGGGCAAGGGCGGGGGTGGCGGCGTGCGGGACAGGTGGTCAGGCAGCCCGTTTCTGCACGGTTAATTCAAGGCCTAGCGCTGAGAGAACGGCGGTCAACGTTTCCAGTGTCGGATTCCCGTTCTCAGACAGCGCGGTATAAAGCGCCTGCCTGCCAAGGCCCGTGGTCTTGGCAATTTCGGTCATCCCCTTGGACCGGGCCACATCACCGATGGCGCGAGCAATCTCCTGCGCCGTGCCGTCTTCCATCCAGATTTTGAGATAAGCGAGGATATCGTCCTCGGACGACAGATAGTCGGCGGGATCAAGCGGGGTCGTCTTCACTCCCATCACATATGCTCCGAGCCAATGCCTTTGCGCGGGCAATGTCGCCCGCCTGACTATCCTTGTCGCCGCCTGCCAGCAGCAGGATGACGGTATCACCGCGCTGCATGAAGTAAGCGCGATAACCCGGACCGAAGAACATGCGCAGTTCGTGCACACCTTCGCCGACCGGCTTCACATCGCCGAACTGGCCATCCCCGAGCCGCCGCAGGCGCTTCAGGATGCGCAACCGACCATCACGGTCCCGCAAGCCCTTCAGCCATTTGGCGAACGCGTCGGTTTGCTCCAACGACAGTACTTGTCCTGTATGGAGGACAGAGCCGAATTTGTCAATACTGCCGTTCATTTCAGCTCGTCCAATCGGACCCAGTCGGCATCGTTAGGTCGCTTTGCGAACCAAAAACGCCAGCCATTGACATTGGTGCCGGAAATCGCCCCAGCAGCGTCGGAAGGGCTGGACCGGATGACTCCATCTTGATCGACCCAGCGACCGGCCTTGATTTCCGCAGTATATGGTAAGCCCTTATAGGTCGCTTTGAGCAGGGTTCCTTCAGGCAAAATGACGCCGTTGAAGATAGCGGCGCCTGATATTGCCGCTCCTAACCAGCCCCCACCTAACCCTGCACCCGTTGAACGAGTGCGTCCCAGTGCGCCAGCTCCGAACATCCCGCGCCTAGGTTGCCCCGCCAGTGCATGCAGCACATTTGGGTTAGTTCCCGCATCCGACGGCAATTCCAACACACGACGAATCACGTCGTTGTAAGTGTCGGCTTCGCTCAGACGAAGAGCCGTAAGAGCCTTAAAAACCTCGAAATCTATGTCGATCTGCATATCAAACCCTCGCTATACTATCTCAGATAGCATAGCGAGTGAGAAGGTGCAACCCTCCTCACCGCCCCCACTTCGTCTTGCTAGCCTTGCCAAACCGCCCCTTCCGCGTCCCCGGCTTGCCCTCATTGCTCCGCCCAACCCTCGGTGCGCGCGATTGCTCATGCGGCAAGCCCAGCTCGTCCGCCTCCAGTTTGCGGATCTCATCGCGCAACCGGCCAGCCTCCTCAAACTCCAGATCACCGGCTGCTTTGCGCATCTTGCCTTCGAGTTCTTCGATATAGCCGCGCAGGTTATGGCCGACCATGTTGGTGCGGCCGTCCTCGAGGTCGAGGCTGACCTGCACGCCATCGCCTTGGCTGACATGCGCCATAACATCGCTGATGCCGCGCTTGATCGTCGTCGGCGTGATGCCGTGCTCGGCGTTATACGCCTCCTGCCGCGCGCGCCGCCGGTCGGTTTCGG
>JANOPV010000226.1:0-2613 GCA_031422035.1 Sphingomonas sp.
GTTCGACAGCGTCGAATTCGACACCAGCTATGCAACCAGCTTTTACCGGCTCGATGATGTCGAACTGCCGACCAACAGCGGCACCCGCTACGAAAGCGGCAATATGGGCCACCGCCCACGCGCCAAGGGCGGCTATTTCCCCGTCGGCCCGGTTGACGTGACCACCGACATCCGCGCCGAAATGGTCTCGACGCTGATGGAAATGGGCCTGCCGATGGACAAGCATCATCATGAAGTGGCTGGCGCACAGCATGAGCTGGGCCTGACCTTTGGCAAGCTGGTCGAAACCTGTGACCGCATCCAGATCTACAAATATGTCGTGAAGATGGTGGCTCAGGCCTATGGCAAGACCGCCACGTTCATGCCCAAGCCGATCAAGGACGATAATGGCAGCGGCATGCACACTCACATGTCGATCTGGAACGAAGGCAAGAACACCTTTGCCGGTAATGGCTATGCCGGCCTGTCCGATGCCTGCCTGTATTTCATCGGCGGCGTCATCAAACATGCCAAGGCGATCAACGCCTTCACCAACCCGACGACCAACAGCTATAAGCGGCTGGTGCCGGGCTTTGAAGCGCCCGTGCTGCTCGCTTATTCGGCGCGCAACCGCTCAGCCTCGTGCCGCATTCCCTATGGGGCGGGGACCAAGGCGAAGCGCGTCGAGTTTCGTTTCCCTGACCCGCTCGCCAACTCTTACCTCGCCACCTCGGCGCTGCTGATGGCGGGCATCGACGGCATCCAGAACAAGATCCACCCCGGCGATCCGATGGACAAGAACCTCTATGATCTGCCGCCGGTTGAACTGGCGCAGGTGCCGACAGTGTGCGGCAGCTTGCGTGAAGCACTCGATTCGCTGGCCGCCGACATGGACTTCCTGCTGGTCGGTGACGTGTTCACCCGCGACCAGATCGAAGCCTATATGGACTTGAAATGGGACGACGTGCACCGCTGGGAAATGGCACCGAGCCCGGTCGAGTTTGACATGTACTATAGTTATTGAGCTGGAAGTCGTCGATGACAAAGAAGGGCCCGGGTCAACTCCCGGGCCCTTTTTTGTTGGCATCGAACGGAATGAGCGGGCCCTTTGCGACGAGCCGTCTTCAGGTTACCATAGGAAGATGACACGTCTCCTCATAGCCTTGCTTGCGCTGATTCTCGCCGCACCCGCCCACGCCCAACCCACCCCCGCTGAACAGCGCATGGCGGCGTTTGTTGAGAGCGACCGCGCGTATGGCGAGGCGCTGCTGGAGCGGCTGGTCAATCAGAACTCCGGCTCGCTGAACCTGCTGGGCGTGCGCGCTGTCGGCGACATGTTGCGGCCAGAGTTCGAGGCGCTCGGCTTTCAAGTGCGGTGGATTGATGGCTCGGCTTGGGGTCGGGCGGGGCATCTGGTTGCCACCCATACCCCGGTTTTCCCACGCATTCCGGCGGGCAGCAACCGCCATGGGCCGCGCGGGCAGCGCATCCTGATGATCGGGCATCTCGACACGGTGTTTGAGCCGGCATCGCCGTTTCAGCGCTACGTCCAGGAGGGTAATCGCGCGGTCGGCCCCGGCGTGGGCGACGACAAGGGCGGGATTATCGTGATCCTCGCGGCGTTGCGCGCGATGGAGCATGCCGGGACACTGGCGCGGGCCGACATCACCGTGTTTCTGACCGGCGATGAGGAGCGGGTTGGCGCGCCGCTGACGGCTGCCCGTGCCGACCTGATCGCCGCCGGGCAAAATGCCGATGCTGCTCTCGAATATGAGGGTCTGTTGCGCGATGCGACAGGCGATTATGGCACCACCGCGCGCCGCTCCTCCAGCAACTGGACGCTGACCGCCACGGGCCGCACCGGCCATTCGAGCACCATTTTTGCGCCGGGCAACGGCTATGGCGCGATTTATGAGCTGGCGCGTATCCTCGACGCGTTCCGGCGTGAACTGCCTGAGCCGAACCTGACCTATAATGTCGGGGTGATGGCGGGCGGCACGCCTGCCGCACTGGATGCGACTGAAGAGATCGCGACCGGCACAGGCAAGACCAATATCATCCCGTCCGAAGCGGTCGCGCGCGGCGATCTGCGCACGCTGACGGTGGCGCAGGACCAGCGCATCCGGGCTGCGATGCAGGCCATTGTCGATGCCAATTTGCCGGACACCGATGCGGCGATCCGCTTTGACGATGGCTATCCGCCGATGGCCCCAACGCCGGGCAACACCGCCCTGCTGGCGCGGCTGAACGCTGTGAACCGCGACTTTGCCCTGCCGCAGATGACCGAGGTCGACCCAGCGCGGCGCGGCGCAGCGGATTCCGGTTTCGTCGCACCCTATGTTGATACCCTCGGCGGGCTGGGCACTGCCGGGGGCCGCGCCCATGCCGACGGGGAGTTTATCGACCTTGATTCGATCCCGTTGCAGGCGCTGCGCTCCGCCGTGCTGATTTCCCGATTGGCTGCGTTGCAGCGTTGACTGGTTGCTACTTGCAACCCAACGCCAAGCCCGCCACATCCCGGTCAGCGCAACCCACTTCTCCCGGAGAGACGATCATGCACGAGCATCTGAACCACTATATCAACGGCCAGTGGGTCGCATCCCTTGGTGGACGCCGTCATGACGTCATCAATCC
>JANOPV010000227.1:0-2401 GCA_031422035.1 Sphingomonas sp.
TACACCTCGACCATCACCCATGGCCGCTATGGCCGCAACCGCGGGCGCAGCTGCGTCGCCTTCACGACCAGCGATGGGGCGGGCCCGTATCAGCATGCCGCCTGCCTGATTGGCGGCCGGATGATTGGGCAAAGCTGGGCGGAACATCGGCAATTTGTGCTGCCCTGGGTCGCGGATCGGGTTGTGGCCGCTGCACCTGCACCCTAACTGCACCGCAACCTCTGCGCTTGCCCCGCTGCGCCCACGCTGGCAAAGCCCGCGGCCATGAGCGAACTTCCCAAAACATTTGATCCTGCCACTATCGAGGCGCGCTGGCGCAAGCGTTGGGAGGAGATAGACCCCAAAACTGGGAGAACGCTGTTCCGCCCGCACCGCCCCGACGCGACCCCCTATACCATCGTCAACCCGCCGCCGAACGTCACTGGCGCGCTGCATATTGGCCATGCGCTCGACAATACGTTGCAGGATGTGCTGATCCGCTATGAGCGGCTGCGCGGCAAGGATGCACTGTGGGTCGTCGGCATGGACCATGCGGGCATCGCGACGCAGATGGTGGTGGAGCGGCAGGTGGCCGCCCAGGGCAAAACCAAGTACGATTTTGCGACCAACGAGCTGTCACAGCGTGACGGATTCGTCAGCAAGATATGGGACTGGAAGGCTGAGAGCGGCGGGCAGATTACAGGTCAACTCCGGCGGCTGGGCTGTTCGATGGACTGGAGCCGCGAACAATTCACGATGAGCCCGGAGTTCACGAGGGCGGTGACCAAGGTGTTCGTGGACCTCTACAACACCGTCAAGGAAGACGGGACGCGCCTGATCTATCGCGACAAGCGGCTGGTCAACTGGGACCCCGGCCTGAAGACCGCGATCAGCGACCTGGAGGTCGAGACGCGCGAGATCAACGGCAAATTCTGGCACTTCCGTTATCCGCTGGCGGACGGTGTGACGCTAGCCGATGGACGCGACTATATCGTCGTCGCCACCACCCGGCCCGAAACGATGCTCGCCGATATGCGGGTGGCGGTTAACGCCAAGGACGAACGCTATGCCAGCGTGGTGGGACGGGACATCATCCTGCCGATCACCGGGCGGCGCATTCCAATCATCACTGACGATCATGCCGACCCCGAACTGGGCAGCGGCGCGGTGAAGATCACGCCGGGGCATGACACCAATGATTTCGAGGTTGGGCGTCGCGCGGGGATAGAGGCGCGTGACATGCTCAACATGTTCGATGGCGACGCGCGGGTGGTGCAGACCAGCGACGGCCTGATCCCCGATCCCTATCTCGGCCAATACCGCTTCGGCATCGAAGGCGAGCCGACCAACGCGCGCAAGCTGGTGGTCGAGGCGATGGAGGCTGCTGGCCTGCTGGAGCGCGTCGAGGACCGGGTGATCCAGACCCCGTTCGGGGACCGCTCAGGCGTGGTGGTGGAGCCATGGCTGACTGACCAATGGTATGTCGATGCGGCGACGCTGGCGAAACCGGCGATGGACGCGGTGCGCTCGGGCGCAGTGGAGATTGTGCCGAAGAGCTGGGAAAAGACTTTCTTCAACTGGATGGAGAATATTCAGCCCTGGTGTGTGTCGCGGCAGTTGTGGTGGGGGCATCGGATACCGGTTTGGTATTGCGCGACTAAAGCAGCGACTGCGCGCGAAGTTGCGAGGCTCGGAAGTTCAAACCTTGGCGATGACATGAATCTCGAGTTTTTTTCGAGCGTAAGTAACAGGGCGCACATGATCGTTGCATTAGATGAGGCTCATGCACGAACCGCTGCCGCAGAGTATTTTGAGATTGACGCTGATCATGTGAGCTTCGCTCCAGATTCTTATCAATACGAGCATATTGTTCCTTACACGCTCGAGAGAGAAACCGACGTCCTCGACACGTGGTTTTCCTCTGCGCTGTGGCCGTTTGCGACTTTGGGGTGGCCGGAGGGTGGCGACCAAGAACCTCGTCATGCTGAACTTGGTTCAGCATCCATGGACCAAAGCGTGCCGTCTGGCGGAGCCGATGAAGGCGAGAGCGGGCCATGGACCCTGAAACAAGTTCAGGGTGACGAATTGGGGGGGGCAGGGAGATCGCTCCTTGCCCGCCACTACCCGAACGACGTCCTGATCTCAGGCTTCGACATCCTGTTCTTCTGGGATGCGCGGATGCTGATGCAGGGGATCGAGTTCATGGGGCAGGCCCCGTGGAAAAAACTCTACCTCCACGGCCTCGTCCGCGCGCCCGCCGGGCAAAAAATGTCGAAGTCGAAGGGCAATGTCATCGATCCGATTGGCCTGATTGACCAATATGGTGCCGACGCGCTGCGGTTTTTCATGGCGGCGATGGAAAGCCAGGGCCGCGACATCAAGATGGATGATGCGCGGCTGGAGGGGTATCGCAACTTCGCCA
>JANOPV010000228.1:0-6570 GCA_031422035.1 Sphingomonas sp.
GCTTTTGCGGTTTCGGCAACCGGGCTTTCTGGTCCCTGGCAATTTCCGTGACGCTGGGAATGCGCGGCGGCGATGCAGTGCGCGAGACTGACACGCTCGACACGTTCGTTGATTCGAGCTGGTATTTCCTGCGGTTCGCCAGCCAGCCGGAGGACAAGCCGTTCGATCCGGTCGAGATCGCCCGCTGGCTGCCGGTCGGCCAATATATTGGCGGGGTCGAGCATGCGATCCTGCACCTGCTCTATGCGCGCTTCTGGACCCGAGCGCTGAAGCAGATCGGCTTGATCGATGTGGCCGAGCCCTTTGCCAGCCTGTTCACACAGGGGATGGTCACCCACGAAACCTATGCTCGTCGCCATGATTATAGTTATGTGACCGATAAAAAGGGCGTCGAGGTAACAGTCCGTGATCGCAGCTGGCTCGCCCCCGATGAAGTCGCTTTTAGAGATGGCAAGTGCTTTGAAATCGCCACCGGCTTCGAGGTAAACGTCGGTCGCGTAGTTAAAATGTCCAAGTCAAAGAAAAACGTCGTCGATCCCGACGCGATCATCGACCAATATGGCGCGGACGCGGTGCGCTGGTTCATGCTGGGCGATTCGCCGCCGGAGCGCGATCTGCCCTGGTCTGAGGCCGGGATTGAGGGCTGCTGGCGGTTCGTCCAGCGGCTGTGGCGGTTATTCGGGCACAACAGTCCTCCGTTGCCTCTGCCGGGAGAAAACAACCTCGGCCCGGGTGCAGCTATAAATTATACCTTGCAAACCGACGCAACGCTGGATCGCAAGCTGCACCAGACAATCTTGGCGGTTACGAAAGACATCGACGCGCTGGGATTCAACAAGGCAGTGGCTCGCATCCATGATCTGACTAACGCGATTGAAAAAGCTCCAACGTCCTCGAGCAAGGCCGAAGCGATCCGCACCCTTAACCTGCTGATCGCACCAATGATGCCGCATCTGGCCGAAGAAGCCTGGGCGATGCACGGCGGTGAGAGCATGATTGCCGACGCCGCGTGGCCCGTCGCTGACCCCGCCCTGTTGGTCGACGATGAAGTGACCATCGCCGTGCAGGTGAAGGGCAAATTGCGCGACACGCTGACCGTGACCAAGGGCACGCCGCAGGCCGAACTGGAGGCGCTGGCGCTGGCCAGTGCCAATGTTCAGCGTGCGCTGGATGGAGCCACTGTGCGCAAAGTGATTGTTGTTCCTGACCGGTTGGTCAATATCGTCGCATGAAGCATGCGGCCGCCTTGATCCTGACCCTGTTTGCCAGCGCCGCACTGTGCGGCTGTGTACTCCATCCGCTTTATACGGGCGGTGGCAATGGAGCAGTCGCGCAAACCCTTGCGTCGGTCGAAGTCGCGCCGATTGAGGGCGATGCTGGCTGGTTCGTGCGCACCGCATTGTCGGACCGGTTGCGCGCCAGCGGACAGGCCGGAGCCGCGCGCTACCGGGTAAATGTCGTGCTCGACGATGGCATTACCGGCTATGGCGTGCGCGCCGATGACAGTGTGACTCGTGAGCGGCGAACCCTGCGCGCCCGCTGGCAATTGGTTGAAGCAAGCACCGGTGCGACTGTGGTTGACGCCAGCGCCGCATCCGACACCGGGATCGACGTGGTCGGCAGCGAATTTGCGACGATTGCCGCCGAACGCACCGCGCTGGAGCAGCTGGCACAGGCGCTGGCCGATCAGATTGCTACGCGGATCGCGCTCTATGCCCGGAACCGCACGCCCGAGGGCGATTGATGCTGTTCAAAGGCGCCGCTGCCGTTGCCGCACTGGCGCGGCCTGACCCCGCCATCCTGCTTTATGTTCTGGCCGGGCCGGATGAGGCGGCGTCGCGGGCAATGGTCGACAATTTTGCCAAAGCAATGGGGCCGGATGCCGAGCGTGTTGACCTGTCATCGAGGGCCATCAAGGAAGTGCCGAGTTGCCTTGCCGATGAAGTCGCGGCCTTTGGCTTGTTCGGCGGACAGCGCTGGGTATTGGCCACGCTGCCCAGTGGCGGTGGCGACGAGTGGGTTGGCGCGGCAACGGCGATTTTGGCGATGCCAGCGGGCGGCAACCCGGCGATAATCGCTGGCGGCGGCATGACGGCGAAGTCCAAACTGGTCAAGCTGGCGGCAGAGCATCAGGCGGCGGTGGCGGTCGTCTCCTACCTCCCAGTAGGTGCGGAGGCGGAGCGGATTGCCGTGGCCACCGCTGCGCCACTAGGGCTGACATTATCGCGTGATGTTGCGCGCGCCGTCGTGAACGCGACCGGCGGCGACCGCGCGCTGATGGCGCGTGAGGCGGAAAAGCTGGCTTTGTATCTGGATGCGGACCCCACGCGGCCACGCCGCGCCGAGCAGGATGACTGGCAGGCCATTGGGGCCGATACGCCCGAGGAAGATGTCGGCGCCGCAGTCAACCTGATCCTTGATGGCCGCACGGGTGAGTTACCCGCTCTGTTCACCGAGTTGGCGGCGCTGGGGACGAGCGAGATTCGCCTGGTCAGGGCACTCGGCATCCGGGCGCTGTTACTAGCCCGACTGCGGGGGCGGGTCGAAGACGAGCGGATGAGCGCCCACGCTGCTGTGGAAAACGAACGCGGGCTTTTCTATAAAGAAAAAGGCGCGGTCGAGCGGCAGCTTGGCCGCTGGACGGCACCGGCACTCGCGCGCCTGATTGATCGGCTCCATGCGCTGGAGCGAGCGCTCAAAGCCCCGGATAACCAAGGCATGTTGCTGCTGCGTAATGAACTGTTGTGGATTGCTCGCGCGGCATCTGCGGCCCGCTGACATCCACCGCTCTACTCGTAGCCGACGGTTATCGAGATACGCCCGCGAAACTCTCCAGACACGCCGCCATCAATCTGGAGCTCGCCACCAAAGGCAAATTCCAGCCGCCCGTCCGGTCCCAATTGCGGGGCGGCAGCCAGACTGGTCACGATGCGCCTAACACGAACGCTGCCACCGGTGGGTGATGTCAGAACAATGTCTTCGGGCAACTGCACCCGCACCGCCCGGTTAGGTTCACCTTCGACCAATACCCGACCGCTGAACGCCATGCCGCCAATCGCCGCGACGCTGCCGCGCGGGATGGCAGCGCCGGTGATGGGATCAATCGACAGCGCACCGCCGCCGTCGCGGACGGTCAGTCGCGAAAAGTCGAGATTAGCGGTAATGGTCACTCGCACCGGTCGCTCCCGCGAGGGCGCATCCGCTCGCGCGGTGCTATCCGCGCAAGCGAGGCAGTCTTGCGCTGCTGCTGGCGTTGCCAGTGCCACCATGCCAGCGGCCAACGCGCGAAGGAAGAAACGAGCCATCTAAAGTCTGTTATAGATACCGGCAGGTAAACGGGCCGTTGCAAATGCCGATATTTGTAACCACATTATGGCCATGACCGAGAAAGACCCCATGCAGATGAGCGCCGCCGACTGGCGCGCGCTCCTGACCCCCGAACAATTTCACATGTTACGTGAAGCCGGAACGGAACGCGCTTTTACAGGCCAGTTCAATGTCCACAAAGCCGATGGCATTTATGTCTGCGGCGGTTGCGGCGCGCCGCTATTTGCCAGCGACGCCAAATATGACAGCGGCTCCGGCTGGCCCAGTTTTTTTGCGCCGGTCAGTGATGATGCGGTGCATGTTCGCCGCGATGTCAGCCACGGCATGGTCCGGGAAGAGGTGCTGTGTGCGCGGTGCGATGGGCATCTGGGTCACCGCTTTCCCGATGGCCCCGGCCCAACTGGTCAGCGGTTTTGCATGAACAGCGCGTCGCTCGATTTCACGCCAGAGGCGAGCTAAACCCCGGACGCCGCCCGCACGCGCAACTTGCCGCTTGTGAGGCGGGCGGGCGGCGCTTATGCCTGCTGATGCCATGGCTCGACGCTCATCGGCGTCCCGCAAGGACGCACCACCCCCTCCACGCTGGCGCCGGATCCTCGGACGCACCATTAAATATGGCTTCATTGCGTTTGTCCTGTCTCTGATCGGCGTCGGCGTGTCGGTTGGCGTCGCGGCGTCACAATTACCCAGTTTCGAGGAAATGCGGCGGTCACCCGCTGGACAAGCCATCCGCGTGCGCGATTCTGAAGGCCGAATCATCGTCTCTATCGGGCCCAATTATGGGCGGTGGCTCAGCCTGTCCGAGACACCACAAGTAATGCGCAATGCAATGATTGCGGTCGAAGACCGGCGGTTTCGTTATCATCCCGGCATTGACCCGTTCGGCATCGCGCGCGCGATATTTGTGACGGTTACCGGCGGCGGGCGGTTGCGCGCAACATCGACGATCACCCAGCAATTGGCGCGCAATGTGTTCCTCTCAAACAACCGGTCCTTTGCCCGCAAGGCGCGTGAGGCGATCCTCGCCATGGCGCTGGAGTGGCAGTTTTCCAAGGATCAGATCCTCGAACTCTATCTGAACAAGGTCTATTTCGGCGGCGGCAGCTATGGCATCGACGCGGCGTCGCGCCGCTTTTTCGGCCATCCGGCGACGCAATTGTCGCTGTCCGAAGCAGCAATCATCGCTGGCCTCGTTAAGGCGCCGTCGCGTTATTCGCCGACCGCTGATGCGCAGGCAGCAATCGGTCGAGCCTCAGTAGTGCTATCGGTCATGGTCGATGTCGGCGTGATCACCGCCCAGCAAGCGCGTAATGCCAGTCCTGCCGATGTTCGCCTGGCCGCAGAACCGAACCAGAATAGCGCGCGCTATTTCACCGATTGGGCCTTGCCGCAGCTTGACGTGCTGATCGACGAAACTGTCGAACCGATTGATGTGTGGACGACGCTCAACCTCGACATGCAGCAGGTTGCAACGACGTCCATTCAGGCAAATACCCCCGAGGGCGCGCAAGGGGCACTTGTCGCAGTCGATCGGGACGGCGCGGTTCGGGCGATGGTTGGTGGGCGCGATTATGTGACCTCCAATTACAACCGCGCGACCCAGGCGCAGCGGCAGCCGGGATCAGCGTGGAAACTCTTCGTCTATATGGCCGCGCTAGAGGCTGGGTTCACCGTCAACGACACGGTGGTCGACGAACCGGTCAACATCAACGGCTGGCGGCCACGCAATAGCAGCGGCAGTTATCGCGGGTCGATGAATTTGCGGACCGCCTTTGCTAATTCGGTCAACACCGTCGCCGCCAAGATAGGGCAAGAAGTTGGCACCAGCAGCATCGCCAATATGGCCCGCCGCTTTGGCATCACCACAGAGATTAACACCTCGCCATCGATGGTCCTCGGCACGTCCGATGTGCGTCTGATTGATATGACAGCTGCGTTCGCTGCGGTGCAGGCGCAGGGGCGGTCGGTGCAACCCTATGCCATCAGCCGGGTAACGACCGCCGACGGTGCGGACATTTACCGGCGACAAGCACCCCCCAGTAACGCCTTGGTAGACCCGTGGGTGGCGGCTGGTATTACCGACCTGCTGCAGACGGCGGTCAACACCGGCACTGGCCGGGCCGCTCAAATCGGGCGCCCGGTCGCGGGCAAAACCGGCACCACGAGCAGCAACAAGGACGGCTGGTTCCTCGGCTTTTCCAGTGGGCTGACGACCGGCGTGTGGATGGGCCGGGATGATGCGCGCACCGTTGCGGGCTTGCAGGGCGGAGCAGCGCCGGCGCGGGCGTTTGCAGCCTTCATGCGCCCTGCGGTCGCCAATCGCCCAATCGAGCAATTCCAGACCGAGGCACAATTGCCGCAATGGCAGCTGGAAGGCGAGAACGACGCCTATTTCGGCGAGCCTGGCGAGGGCGGGTTGACCGATGACAACGGCATGCCGATTGAGATCACGCCGGGCGATGATAGTTCCAAGCCCGAGGGTGATGTGGTCGAGCAACCAGTGCTTGATGACCGGTGGGTCGATCAGATGACCGGCGGCAGCGATGGCGGCGATGGCGGGCGGCGCACTACCCCGTCCGTACCACAGCGGAACCAGTTTATTGGCAATCGTGAACATGGGGTGGCCCCGGAACGGCGCGACCCCTGGCGTCAGTGACGACGCAAGGATATTAGCCAAAATCCCACTGTTGCAGCGTCGCGCCGTGCTGTCGAAGCCAATCGCGGGCAGGGGCAGGGTCCGCACCGAGAAGTGTCTCTGCCAGCCTGTGAAAGCGGGGGCTATGATCGAGATGTGCCAGGTGCGCGACCTCATGCGCAACAACCGAGTCCATGACAAAAATCGGGGCCATCACCAATCGCCAGCTATAGCGGATGCGCCCGGCCGACGAACAACTGCCCCAGCGACTGCGCGGATCACCGACGGATACGCCGGTCAGGCGCAGGTTGGCACTGGCGGCTAGCGCCTCGGTTGCGGGGGTTAGCCGACCCCGTGCCTCGGTAACCAGCCAGCGTTGTACGCGCCGGGCGACTGCGTCAGACGCACCGCCGACCACCAAGGTGTCATCAACACGCTGCGGTGCCCGCGCGGCGTCTGGGCGCCAGTCGATCAGTAGATGGGTGTCGTTAAAGGGCAGCGACGTCCCGGCACCAACAGCGGTTTGCGTGACGGCCTTGGCCAGTTGTTCGCGAATCCAGCCCGCTTGCTCACTCACCCATCGCTGCGCCGCCCGCAGGTTGCCGCGC
>JANOPV010000229.1:0-5076 GCA_031422035.1 Sphingomonas sp.
AGAATCGCAAGCGATCTCCGGTTTACGGCCCCTTAATATTGCGGTGTCATGACAGTCATATGCAAAGCCAAAGCATGGCCCCTCCCTGGGTCTGCTGGCGATGCTCCGGAGTGAGGTTTTGGACCAGCGGCACTTTCGCCATAACCGACGCGGGGCAACCGCGATCGAATATGCGCTGATTGCGGCGCTGATCGCCTTGTCGGCGATGGCGGCGATGCAGGGCGTAGGCGTGCGGATCATTGCCATTATGAGCGCGATTGCCGATGCTTTTGGCGTTGGTGTCGGTGGTACCGGGCTGCCACCCGGGCCGTAACGCCAAGGCCGAATGTTAGCGGGCGAGCATTGGCTTCAGATAACCACCGGTATAGCTGCGCGGCTCGCTTGCTACATCCTCCGGCGTTCCCTCCGCCACGATTTCTCCGCCATTGACGCCGCCGTCTGGTCCCAAGTCGACGATCCAGTCGGCGGTTTTGATGACGTCAAGATTATGTTCAATGACGATGACGGTATTGCCCTGTTCAACCAGCGCATGGAGAACGTCGAGCAATTTGCGTACATCTTCGAAATGCAGTCCGGTGGTTGGTTCGTCGAGGATATAGAGGGTGTTGCCAGTGGCACGGCGGGAGAGTTCTTTGCTAAGCTTCACCCGCTGCGCTTCGCCGCCCGAGAGCGTTGTCGCCTGTTGGCCGACCTTCAAATAGCCAAGCCCGACCTCTTCGAGCATCGCCATCCGATCGCGGATCGCTGGGACTGCCTTGAAAAACACGGTCGCGTCTTCGACGGTCATGTCGAGGACATCGGCGATGCTCTTGCCCTTGAACTTCACCTCAAGGGTTTCCCGGTTATAGCGCGCGCCGTGGCAAGTCTCACACGTCACATAAACGTCGGGCAGGAAGTGCATCTCGATCTTGATCAGCCCATCGCCCTGGCACGCCTCACACCGGCCGCCCTTGACGTTGAAGCTGAACCGACCGGGCTTGTACCCGCGCGCTGCGCTTTCAGGCAGCCCGGCGAACCAGTCGCGGATGGTGGTGAACGCGCCAGTATAAGTAGCCGGGTTGGAACGCGGAGTGCGGCCAATTGGCGACTGGTCAATGTCGATCACCTTGTCGAAATATTCGAGGCCAGTCAGGCTGTCATGGGCACCGGCGATGATCCGGGCACCGTTCAGCGCGCGCGACGCCGCCGCCTGTAGCGTGTCGATAATCAGGCTCGATTTACCGCTGCCAGACACCCCCGTGATGCAGGTGAAAGTGCCGACCGGAATACGCAGATCGACGTTGCGCAGATTATTGGCGCGTGCCCCTTTTAACTCGACGAACTTGCCAGCCTGCGCGAGCATTTTGAGCTGTTTCGCGGTAGGCTTTGTCACCGGCTTGGCACGGGTGCGAATCTGGATGCCGTCGCCCTTGGCGGCGATCCGGCGGGTTTCCGGAACCGCGATGCTGCGGCGACCGGTGAGATAATCAGCAGTCAGGCTGTTCTTGGCTTTGAGGATGGTTTCGAGTTTACCCTCAGCCACGACTTCGCCGCCATGCACCCCAGCGCCTGGGCCCATATCGACCACCCAGTCGGCAGCGCGGATCGCGTCCTCATCATGTTCGACGACAATGACGGTGTTGCCGAGGTCGCGTAGGCGACGCAGCGTAACGAGGAGCCGGTCATTGTCCTTTTGATGAAGCCCGATGCTGGGCTCATCCAGGACATAGAGCACGCCAGACAGGCCGCTGCCGATCTGTGATGCAAGCCGGATACGCTGGGATTCTCCGCCCGACAGAGTGCCGCTGGTGCGGTCGAGATTGAGATAGTCGAGGCCGACATTGTTAAGGAAGCCGAGCCGCTCGACAATTTCTTTGAGGATCGGGGTAGCGATCTGCTGCTGTTGAGAGGTCAGCTGCGGGGCCAATTGCTCAAACCAGCCGAGCGCATCGGCAACGCTGCGGCGGGCGGACAGGCTGATGTCCTCACCGGCAATTTTGACCGCGCGGGCTTCGGGCTTGAGTCGCGCACCGTGGCAGGTTTCGCATGGATGAGGCTGCTGAAACTTGGACAGCTCCTCGCGCATCCATGCGCTTTCGGTCTGGAGCATGCGGCGGTTGAGGTTGCCGATCACGCCCTCAAACGGCTTGCTGACACTGTAACTCTTTCGCCCATCCATGAAGGTAAGCGTGACTGGGCGACCAGCGGTGCCGTGGAGAATGATGAGCTGCACCTCACCCGACAATTCACGCCACGGTGTTTCCAACGCGAAGCCGAATTCGCGGCCAAGGCTCGCCAGCACTTGCATATAATAGGGGCTGGGTGGATTGGATTTGGCCCACGGGACGACTGCGCCCTGTTTGATGCTGAGCGAACTGTTGGGGACGACTAGGTCTTCGTCGAACTCCAGCCGTTCGCCAAGGCCGTCGCACGCCGGGCACGCGCCCTGAGGCGCATTAAAGCTGAACAGGCGTGGCTCGATTTCGGCAATGGTAAAGCCCGAGACCGGGCAGGCGAATTTCTCGCTGAACACGATGCGATTGGCGGGAATGCCCGCGCCCTTCATCGCGCCGCCGTCGCTTTGCTCACCTTCACGGCCGGGAACAGCGCCGTCTGCCATATCGACAAAGGACAGACCCTCTGCAAGCTTCAGTGCGGATTCGAAGCTGTCGGCGAGCCGCGTTTCAAGACCATCGCGGACAACGATGCGGTCTACCACGACCTCGATGTCGTGTTTGTATTTCTTGTCGAGCGACGGGGCCTCATCAATTTCGTAAAACTCACCGTCGATGCGGACGCGGGTGAAGCCGTCCTTTTGCCATTGCATCAACTCCTTGCGGTATTCGCCCTTACGCCCGCGAACGACGGGGGCGAGCAGGTAGGCGCGCGTCCCTTCTGGCAACAGCATCACCCGGTCGACCATCTGGCTCACAGTCTGTGCGGCTATGGGCAAGCCGGTCGCAGGCGAATAAGGAACACCGACTCGCGCCCACAGCAGGCGCATATAATCATAGATTTCGGTGACCGTGGCGACGGTGGAGCGCGGATTGCGGCTAGTGGTTTTCTGTTCGATGCTGATCGCTGGCGACAGGCCGTCAATATGCTCAACATCCGGCTTTTGCATCATCTCCAGAAACTGACGCGCATAAGCGGAGAGAGATTCAACGTAGCGCCGCTGCCCTTCCGCATAGATGGTATCGAAGGCAAGGCTAGATTTGCCGGAACCGCTGAGGCCAGTAATGACAATCAGCTTGTCGCGGGGCAGATCAATGTTGACGCCCTTGAGATTATGCTCCCGCGCGCCGCGCACGCTTATGTGTGTCAGCATTGGGAAAACCCATGCTTCGGTATGTGCGTCAGCATTAGAAAGAGACCGGCGTTGGCACGAGAAAATGCATCGTCTGCGCGTTCCACATTTGTTCGTTTTATGCAAGCGGCGACTGCGCTAGGCGGGATGCTCATCTGGCGACGCAGCAGACAAGGTGCAAGGGGTGTGTTGCGCATCACGCTGACACACGCCGATAGTGCGCAAAACTCGTTCATCGCCCGTGCAGTGTCGTGGCGGCAACGTAACGACAGGACGAGAGCTATTGGGGGTCGACATGCAGCAAGCTTTGGCAAACAGGATCAGGTTAGCGCTGCTCAGCAGCGTCGGTGCGGCGCTGTTGAGCGGGTGCATGACTGTGTCGTCGATGCAGCCTACCGAAGCTGCGCGGGGGCCGAACGACGTCTATCAGCGCGAGCGCGTGCCGGTCGAAGTCGCCTATACCCGCCCGCCGCCCTTAAGCCCCCGGAGCGATACGCGCGCCGTCGAGCGCATGGCTGTCAACAAGCCGCTTTATGGCCAAGCGCTCAGCCCCGTCCGGTTCGAGCCGCAGCTAGCCTTTGCCAGTTTTGATGAAGCGATGGCGGTCAGCGGCGCGATTGGCGACACGCCGCCCGATTTTGCCTTTCGCCTGATTGGCAGTGAGGCATGGGCGTGGGTTGATGACAGCGGGGAAATGCTGATCGTCGAGGGCGAGGGCGTTGAAACTGTCCAATATCTCTACGCTGCACGCAGCGACACACCGTATTTCGTCCGCACCGCGCGCTATGGCCACGCCTTTGCCGACGGGCGGTTGGTCGGCACGCTGTCTGATGCCGGGGCACCGGTGGCCGAGCGCGTGTTCAACAATACGCAGAATGAGGCGCAGTCGTTCATGATCCGTGGCCGCGCGCTCTATCATGCGGCCCAAGACCGGCTGTGGGATCGCGAGACGGCCCAGCGCTGGGTCGCTGTTGCCCCAGCCTATAGTGGCTGGGTCCAGACCTATATCGAACCGCCGCTATGGTCGCCGGGCTATGACCGCTATCGTCGATCACCAGAATCGCGTTACCGGCATGACCGGCGGCACGGCGAACGCGACCGGCGGCGTGAGCGCGCCGAGCGCTTTGCCCGCTGGCAACAGGGGGGCGGCAACGGCACACCGCCACCTGCACATGATGGCCGTGATCGCCCGGGTCGCCCCGATGGGCCGCGATATGGTGGTGGATCAGGCGGCGGTGATAGCGGGAACGGAGGTGAGCGGCCCGGTCGCCCTGATCGCCCCGGTCGGCCTGACCAGCCCGGGCAGCGCACGCCACCCGCTGATCCCGGGATGGTGATCGACCGGCCACGTGACATCCGTCCGCCGCGCCTGCGCCCGGATTTTGAAGCGCCTGCCGAGGCGTTGGAACCGGAGCGTCGCCAGCCGCGTGAGGCAGCAGTACCGGGTCCGCCGATAAGACGGCGTAGCGAAGATCGACCTGCCTATGTCGCACCAGAGCCACAAGCGCCGACGCGCGTGGTGGTTGACGTGCCGACATATGTGCCGCCCCCGCCTGCTGAAGCACCGCCGCCGCCGCCCGCGCCTCCACCGCCGCCGCGCGAGCCTGATAGGCCGCAGCCGCAAGTGCAGCGGTCAGCCGAAGATGTAAATGTCCGTCCGGATTGAGCAGCGCTGTGGGCGATTTCCGTTGCGCGGGCTTTACGCCGGGCCGATGGTGCGCATGACAAGTTTATGAGGAGGCCGATGATGAAGCGCCTGACCGCAATGATAATGCTCACCGGGTTGGCGG
>JANOPV010000230.1:0-1562 GCA_031422035.1 Sphingomonas sp.
ATCTCGACCAGCTGCGCCTCCACGGGCACGTCGAAGCCATCGAACAGCACCGGCGTGCCGAGCGCGGAGCCGAGCACGGGCATATTGCGCGGGTGCTCCATCGCGCGAAAGGGCCGTTCGGGGTCGCTGACGTTGGTGGTCACGGGGCGCGGTGCCTCGTAACGGATGTTGGGCGGAGCGGGCGGCAGGCCTTCGGCAGCATGATGGCCGAGCAGCCAGTCGGTGGACACGCCCAGCACCTGCGCCAACGCGGACAGGCGCGACGGGTTGGGCATGCGACCGCGCTTGATGTCGCGGATCAGATCGGGCTTTTCCGTTGCCGCCATCGACGCGGCAGCAGCAGAAATATCGAGCGCCGCCAATCGGGCGCGGACCCGGTCGGCAAGGATTTCCACGGCTTTCGACATGATCGCAGTATCGAGCATTTGCCCGTAACTGTCATTCGGGCTTTTGCCCGTTGACAGGGGCGGGCGATTGCCCGTATCGGGCAGTTGACCGGGGCGGTTCCCGGTGTCCGGATCAAGCGTCATGCAACTCACCACTTACCTCCAATTGCTGGCTGACCAGTGGACGGCTGCGACCGATCGCACGCTGGTCGCGCTGGGCACGGTGGTCGTCAACGACGGCAAATTCTTTGCGCGAATCGTGGCTGGCACCGAACCGCGCACCGGCACCTTTGAAAAATTCCTCGGGTTTTTCCGCGATGGGGGGAACTGGCCTGATGGGCGCATTCCGCAAACGGCGGTTGACCTGCTCGACGGGTTGGATGCGATTGCTACCGGGCCGCTGGCTGATGGCATGCTGCTGGATAGCGATGCTGGCGCGGGCGAGTCGACGGGATTGGCCGGTGATGTGTCCCGTCCGTCTTCCCCTAGCGCAGGCGCTAGCGGTGTTGCGACGGGTGGAGCTGCGGATGGCATGTTGCCAGATAGCGATGCTGAAGCTGCCCCGGCAACGCGACAGAGCAGCGAATTGTCGCGTGAGGTGGCGTCGTGAGCGTGGCCCCCGGTCCACCGCAACCGCGGCCGCCTGATTGGTTGACAACCGAGCGGGACATTGCCGCATGGCGACGGTGCTGTGAGATGCAGCACCGCGCGGCGCTTGCCGAAGTCGCTTTGCGACAGGCGGCGAAGCACCGGGAGCGGCAAATCTCGTTCTGGTGGGCCATATACATGGCCGCCTTGGCGCTGTTCGTGATCGTGTCGGCATGACCGCCCCGCTGTCCCCCGCCGTGCTGGCGCGGCTTTGTGCGGGCACGCGCGCGGCGGTTGATTCTTGCGGCGGCGTCGACGGGGCGGAGGCGGCGACGGGGCGGCATCGCAGCCGTGCGGGCCGCTGGATGAGCCGCAATGATCCCGATCAGCCGCCGCTGGATGCGGCGCTGGCGATGGATCAAGTGGTGGTGTTGCAGGGGCGCATTCCGCCGATCCTGTCCGCCTATGCGCGCGAGCTGGGCCATGTCGCCATCCGCCTGCCTGATGCGGCGAGCGCGGGGGAGGCGCAGCTGCTGACGTTGGTGGCGGCGCAGGCAAAGGAATTTGGCGAGGTGTCCGGTTCGACGC
>JANOPV010000231.1:0-7619 GCA_031422035.1 Sphingomonas sp.
CCATCTTCGATATGCAGGCTGAAAAGGGCGAAGCGGTTGCCGCTGAAGTCGGCGGCGTCTTCTGCGAAGTGAACGTCACCGACGATGCCTCCGTCGATGCCGGCTTTGCCAAGGCGCGCGCCGCCCACGGGCAGGAGCGGGTGCTGGTCAATTGCGCAGGCACCGGTGCGGCGATGAAGACGGCCAGCCGGTCCAAAACCGATGGTTCGATCAAGCATTACCCGCTCGACGCGTTCAACTGGCTGATCCAGGTGAACCTCGTTGGCACCTTCCGCTGCATCGCCAAATCGGCAGCAGGCATGCTGACGCTCGACCCGCAGAGCGAAGACGGCGACCGCGGTGCGATCGTCAACACCGCCAGCGCGGCAGCGGAGGATGGCCAGATGGGCCAGGTCGCTTACTCGGCATCAAAGGCTGGCGTGGTCGGCATGACCCTGCCGATCGCGCGCGACCTGATGAGCGAGGGCATTCGCGTCAACACCATCCTGCCGGGTATTTTTGAAACCCCGCTGATGCTGGGCGCGCCGCAAAATGTCCGCGATGCGCTGGCCGCCAGCGTGCCCTTCCCCAAGCGTCTTGGCCTGCCGCCAGAATTTGCGCATCTAGCGCTGACGATGATCGAAAATGGCTATTTCAATGGCGAGGATGTCCGCCTCGACGGGGCGATCCGGATGGCACCTCGCTAACGCAAGGAGATTCAACGGAGCCTATTTGGAAGGGAAAAACAAGCGATGGCGATCTCTTTGCACACATTTGTAACGATGTACCGGCGCGACCTCGATGCCCTCGCGCATCTTCTCCGCAAAGGGGCGGCGTTCGCGGCGGAACACGGCGTCGCCGATGCGGAGATGCTGAATTGGCGGCTAGTCGACGATATGAATCCGCTGTCATTCCAGGTCGCCGTGGTCGTCAATTTCGCTAGCGGCTGGGCGGCGCGCGCGGCCGGCAAAGCAGTGCCCGACGCCGTAATCGGGGCTGAGCATGATGTTGCGGGGCTGATGGGCGCCATTGCTGCGGCGCGTGCCGGGCTCGAAGCGCTGACCGATGCCGACCTTGTCGGGCGGGACGATGCGCCGATTAGCTTCACGATCATGGAGGGCATGGCGCCAACCCTGCCCGCTGGACAGTGGCTCAGCGGATTTGCGACCACCAACATCCATTTTCACCTCAGCATTGCCTATGCGATTCTGCGGATGAAGGGCGTGCCGCTGGGCAAGGTCGATTTGTTCCCCGGCGGGCTTTAGGCGCACCGACATGCCCCGTTTCGATCCCGCCCGGCTCAGCCCCGACAGCTACCCACACAGCGCCTCGGTCGAAACCCGCTTTCAGGATCTTGATGTTCTCGGCCACATCAACAACGTCGCCATGGGCGCGCTGTTTGAACAGGGCCGGGTGCGGTTCAACCGGGCATTCCTGCTCGAACATGGCCGCCGGGCCAATCCCGGCATGCGCTGGCTGGTCGCGCGTGTTGACATCAATTATCTGGCCGAAGGGGCGTTCCCAGAACCGGTGCAAATCGCCAACGGCATTGGTCATATCGGCACGGCGTCGTGGACGATCCTGTCCGCCGCGTTTCAATATGATCGGTGCATTGCGCTTTGTGACACCACGCTTGTCTACACCAATACGGGCGGCCCGACGCCGTTTCCCGAACCGCTGCGCGCGATCCTCGATGCGCATCTGATGCGCTAATCTGCATCGCGGCTTTCGCACCGCGATCCCCGCTGCTATCGCTCCACCCAATCAGGGCCCGATCTGTTGGGGATAATTATGCGTTCAATATTCTGTGCCGCTTTGCTGGCGTCAGCCACTTTAATGTCGGCACCAACGGTGGCTCTCGCGCAAAACGAAGCAGGTGCGACCGACGCCGCTGCTACCGCTATCGCCGCCTCGCGCCGTATCTATGATGAAGCCGGTGCGCCGGGAATGGAAAATGACAGCGCCGCCCGGCTCGCCATTTATCGCCGCGCGCTGGCCGCGCTGGATCGTAACCCTGCGCCGCTGCGCGCGGACCCTCGGGCGGTCAATTATCGGCTGTTCCTGCGCGCCACCGTCGCCGTCCATATGCTCGATGGTCCGGAACAGGCAGCCGGTTTTGCCGAAATCGAACGGCTACTGCCCGTTACCCGGGCCGCGCTCGCCGCCGCCCCGCGTGAAGAAGATTTACTTATCGCCACCACCCAGATGCTGCGCGTCAATGTCCGCACCGGGATCATGGCGCGCAACTGGACAGCAGCCGCGGTGCCCGCACGCGAATTGCTGACATTGACCCGCCAAGCCGTGGCCGCCGACGCGAACGACAGCTTCGTTCTGCGCGGCCTCGCCATTGATCTCGATCAGCTGGCGGCCATTGAAAGCGAGTTGGGCAACCGCGCCGCCGCCGATCAGTATAGCGCCGAAGCGCTCGACCTGTTCCGTGAGCTCGCCGCCGCCGAACCGGCCTCTCGTCCCGCGCAGGGCAGCCTCCTTATCGCACTCCTCCGCCGCGCCATCACCTTCAGCGAAATCACGCGGCTCGACCAGGCAGAGGCGCAGGTTGCGGCGATGCGCGCCCGCGGTCAGCTGGAGGGCAATTACGTCAATATGGCCAATGCCATCCCGGATATTCGCCGCGAAATCCAGCAGCGGCGCTAACCCGCCCCGCGGCATCCGCTATTTCGTCGTCAGCTTCCGGACAAAGCCGATCAGGCTCTGCTGGCGGCTGCGTTTCAGCCGCTCGGCGTTCAGGATGGTCCGGACATCCTCGAAACAGCGCTGCACGTCATCATTGACCAGCACATAATCATAACCATCCCAGTGGCTGATTTCCGCCGTGGCGCGGGCCATCCGGCCATCGACCACGGCGTCGCTATCAGTGCCGCGGGCCCGCAATCGCCGGTCCAGCTCGGTCATCGACGGCGGGAAAATAAACACCCGGACGACGTCGCCGCCTACCTGTTGATAGAGCTGCTGCGCGCCCTGCCAGTCGACGTCGAACAACACGTCGCGGCCCTCGCTCAGCGCTTTTTCCACCGGCGCGCGCGGCGTGCCATAACGGTGGTCAAAGACATGTGCCCATTCGAGGAATTCATTGTCACCGACCATATCCTTGAACGACGCGACATCGACAAAATGATAGTCGCGGCCATCTTCCTCGCCAGCGCGCGGCGGCCGGGTGGTGGCGGAAACCGACATTTCCAGTCCGGCATCCTGGGCGAGCAGCATCCGCGCAATGGTCGACTTGCCCGCGCCCGACGGCGACGAGACGATGAACAGGATGCCGCGCCGGTCAAAACGGTGGTGGGGTTGCTCGGAATGCGGTTCGGCCATGGCCGCTCTTGCAACGGCGCGGTTCTGGCGTCAATCAGTGCGGCAAGGGGAATGGAAAAATGCCGATCGGGAAAAAATGGTGGCTGGTGGTTCTGGGGCTGTGCGTCGCCGCTGCACTGATCCTGTGGTGGATGGGCCGACCGCCGATTTGCACGTGCGGCTATGTAAAGCTGTGGGAGCCGGGGGTGAACACACCGGGCAACAGCCAGCATCTCGCCGATTGGTATACGCCCAGCCACATCATCCATGGTGCAATCTTCTATTGGTTCACTCACCGGTTGATGCTCTGGAAACAATCCGGCCCGCGCCCCATCGGTATAATTCCCTACGGGGATCTGGCGCTCGGCCCACGGATCGCGATGGCCGCCGCGCTCGAACTCGCGTGGGAATTGCTGGAAAACTCACCGATGGTCATTGATCGCTATCGGCAAGCGACACTCGCGGTCGGATATTCCGGCGATTCCATTCTCAACTCAATGGCCGACTGCGGCTGGATGCTGCTCGGCTTTTACGCCGCATTTCGCCTACCGTGGAAGGTCACCCTGGGCCTTGCCATCGCGTTTGAACTGTTCACCTTATGGCTCATCCGCGACAATCTGACGCTCAACGTCCTCATGCTGGTCTACCCGATTGACGCGATCAAGGCTTGGCAGGGCGCGCTGTAGTTTCGATCTCACGGGCCGCCGGTGCTGCGGGTATTTTTGAAGAGCGCGTGGTCGCGGGCACGCTGCGGTCGGCAGTGTCCGCGCCAGCTCGGCTGCGGGCAACGCGCGCCACGGTCTTTGCCGCCTTGCGCACCGATGGTCGCCGTGTTCGGCTGCGGGCGGCGACTGCCGCATCGGGGTCCTGCCGTGCCATTTCCCGGTCGGCAAATTTCTTGGTGAGATAGCCCGCCGCGATGGTCGCGCCGATAGCGGCGATCCGCACCGGCAATATCCGCCGCGCGACAAACATCGTCGCCGCCCCGATCAACGCGCCCTTGATCGGGTCACCGCGTTGCTCCCGACTAAACAGCGCACCAATCGCCGCGCCTGCCATCCGTCCGATCATCGCCATAAGTCCTCTAAACGCCTCGGCTTAAAACCGCTGAACCGATGAGCGGTTCCTTTAGGTTGGTGGGGTTCCGGCAAAATTCAAGCCGCGCCGCTCCACCGTGCAACATTGCGGGCGAGCAGCTCCAGCGGCACATTGCCGTCGTTCAACACGACATCATGAAACCCTTTGAGGTCAAACCGCGCGCCCATCGCCGCCTGCGCCGCCCCGCGCGCGCGGACGATTTCGCTATGCCCCAGCTTGTAACTTGTCGCCTGTCCGGGCCAGACGATATAGCGGTCAATCTCATTCTCCGCTGCTGACGGAGCCAGCCCGCTGGTGTCGATCATGTAGCGTAGCGCCCGCTCGCGGCTCCATCCGCGGGCATGCATACCGGTGTCGACGACGACCCTAACCGCCCGGTACAGCGCCGCTTGGAGGTAACCGATCCGGCCCAGCGGTTCGCTATCATAGAGCCCCATTTCATCGGCCAATTGCTCAGCATACAGCCCCCAGCCTTCACCATAAGCCGCGATGCCCAGCGACCGGTGGAGCAGCGGGATGGTCTGTGAGGCCAGCACCACCGCGCCCTGATAGACATGGCCCGGTATCCCCTCATGGTAGACGAAGGTCGGTACGGCAAAGCGCGGCCACACCCGTGTGTCGCGCAGGTTGATGTAAAAGGCGCCGGGCCGGGTGCCGTCCAGGCTGCCGCGCTGCGCATAGCCGCGCGGTGCGCCAACCTCGATAGCCGGCGGCACCCGGCGAATTTCCAACCGCGCCGCTGGGGGATTGTTGAAATATCCTGCCAGCAATGGCCGCACCGCATCGTTGCGCTGGTTACAAAATGCCAGCATCTCGGCGCGCCCGGCATCGGTGTTCGGCCACAATTGGTCAGGCCGTTCACCCAGCGCCGTCAACCGCGCGCCGACGGTGCCGGTGGACAACCCCTGCGCCCGCAACAACGGCTCCAGCCGCCCCTCATAATCGCGCACTTCCTCCAGCCCGCGTGCATGCGCCTCATCAGCGGTCAGGCTGGTCGAGGTATGCTGGCGCAGGCAAGTCGCGTAAAATTCGCGCCCCCCGGGCAAGCGCGACACGCCTGCTTCCGTCCCCGCCCGTGGCTGCAATTCGGTCAGCAAGGCAATTTGCCGGTCGAGCGCTGTTGCTATCGGCCCGTCGTTGATCGCCGCGGCGCGGGTGCCCCAATCCCCCGCAATCCCCGCCGCGGCGGTCTTGCGCGCGAGCACCTCGGCCATCCCAGCGGTCCGCCCGCGTTGCACCCGCAGCGCCTCGGTCAGTGTCCGTGTCTTGGCGATGATGAAGGCGGGCGGGATCACGCCGATGCCAGCCTCATCACGCGTTCGGTCGACCTCATGGCCAATATTCACCGCCATCGCGTTCATCCGCGCCAGATAGGCTTCGGCATCAGCGGCGCTGGTCATTGGGTGGGTGCTGTCGAGGAAATCGGGCACATCCTGATAGCTGCCGGTCAGCTGGGTCAGCGTGTAGGGGATCGGATAGCCGGAAAAACCACCATATGGCGTGCGGGTAATCTCGCCCGCGCGGTCTGCAAACCAGCGCATGACCTCCAGATAATTGCGATCATTCGCCGCCATCCCATTGGTGTTGATCGCCGCCAGATCGCGCCCCGCCGCCGCCAGTTCGCCGGCAAAACCAAAGCGTGCGCTCGCCGCGGACGAGCTCAACTGCGCCCGCATCCCCGCCCGCGCGCCAGTATCGAGGCCGAGCGACGTTGCGCTATCGGGATTGGCGACCAGATAACGCTCGAACAACCGGTCATACAGCGCGCGCGCTGCCGCGCCGCCATTGGTCGCTTCAGCGGGTGCAGCCGCCTGCTCCCCCATCGTCGCGCACCCCGCCAGCGCACTCGACGCCAGCATCATGCCGATGGTCTGGCGGCGGTCGAATTGGGGGGTGGGGGCGGCGGGATTCATGGGGCTGCTCTCCGGATTGGTGTATCGGGAGAGAGGCTAAGCGGGATGGGGGCGGGGGGCAAGGCACTAAGCCCCGCCCGCTTGCGGGAGGGGTTTGGGGTGGGCCAGTTAGAATGGCGCAGAGCCGCTAAAGCCCACCCCGCTGCGACCAGGCGGCAAAGCCACCAAGTCTCGCTGCCCCTCCCGCTTGCGGGAGGGGCGTATCCTAACGCCCCACCATATCCTCTGGCCGCACCAGCCGATCAAACATCGCCGCATCCACCAGCCCGGACGCCAGCGCAGCCTCACGCAGCGTCGTGCCGCCTTCATGCGCGGCCTTCGCGATCTTGGCCGCCGCATCATAGCCGATCTCTGGCGCCAGTGCGGTGACGAGCATCAGTGAGCGGTCGAGCAGGTCGGCGATCCGCGCGCGGTCAGGCTCCAGCCCCTCGACACAGTGTTCGGCAAAACCGGCCATGCCGATGCTGAGCAGATCAATCGAGCGTAGCACATTGGCGGCGATCAGCGGTTTGAACACGTTGAGTTCCAGATGCCCCTGCATCCCTCCGACCGTCACTGCCATATGATTGCCGATCACTTGCGCCGCCACCATCGTCAGCATCTCACACTGGGTCGGATTGACCTTGCCCGGCATGATCGAGCTGCCGGGTTCATTGGCGGGCAGGATCAGCTCGCCGAGGCCTGCGCGCGGGCCCGAGCCGAGCAGGCGGATGTCGTTGGCGATTTTGGTGAGCGCGACGGCGAGGGTGTTGAGCTGGCCAGATAACTCAACCAGTGCGTCATGGGTCGCGAGCGCCTCGAACTTGTTTTCGGCGGTTTGCAGCGTCAAATCGCTTATCAAGCTGAGTTCTGCGGCTACGTCGACATCGAATCTAGCTGGCGCATTCAGCCCGGTGCCGACAGCGGTCCCGCCTTGCGCAAGCGTATGGATGCCGCCGGTCGTCGAGCATTCGATGCCGAACCGCGCCATCGACAGTTGGTAGGCATAGGCCGAAAATTCCTGTCCCAGCGTGATCGGCGTAGCATCTTGCAGGTGCGTTCGGCCGATCTTGAAGATGTTGCGCCAATCGCTTGCCTTGCGGTCCAGCCCATCCTCAAGCCTCTGCATCGCCGGACCTAGCCGCTCGTGGACCGCTATCGCCACCGCCACATGCATCGCCGTCGGAAAGCTGTCGTTCGATGACTGGCTCATATTCACATGGTCATTGGGATGCACCGGCACCTTGCCGCCGCGTGTGCCGGTGAGCAGTTCATTGGCGCGGCCGGCGATCACCTCATTGACGTTCATATTGGTCTGGGTGCCGCTGCCGGTTTGCCAGA
>JANOPV010000232.1:0-18481 GCA_031422035.1 Sphingomonas sp.
GCCAGTGTCCACCACTAACCGGCACGCCCGCCACATTTCATAGGATAGCCGCCCCATGTCGGTTTCGGGCGTGTCATACAGCCCCATCTCGATGCCCAGCCGTTCGGAATAGAGCCCCCACCCTTCGGTATAGGCAGTGAAGCCGACAAAATGCCGCCGCCACAACGGAATATCGAGCTCCTGCTGGATCGCGATCTGGTGGTGATGCCCCGGCACCGCCTCATGCAGAGACAGCGCGGGTATTTCCCACAGCGGCCGCTGGTTGAGCAATGACGTGTTGACATAATAGGTGCCGGCAACGCCGTTGGCCGGTGAGCCTGGGCTGTAATAGGCCGTCGTCGTCCCCTCAGCGACCTCCGCCGGAATCTCGCGAATGGTATAGGGCAGGCGCGGTAACAGCCGG
Organism: Sphingomonas sp.; assembly: GCA_031422035.1. Lineage (GTDB taxonomy): Bacteria > Pseudomonadota > Alphaproteobacteria > Sphingomonadales > Sphingomonadaceae > Sphingopyxis. Next base: position 404 of record JANOPV010000232.1, read on the forward strand.
AACAGATGTGGCATATGGCCATCGATCCGGCGGGTGATCCGCGCAGTGCGTTGCATCAGTTCCTCTGGCGTCGTCGCGAAATGGCGCGGATTGGTCCGCATGTCGGCGATCATCGCCTCGCGGCTGGCAAAACCGGCGCGGGTTGCCACCGACACCATCTCCGCCCTGATGCGCGTTACTTCGCTAAGGCCGAGCGCGTGAATCTCGTCCGCACTCATCGTCGTCGTCGTTTCCTGGCGGATGCGGAAATTATAATAGGCCGCGCCGCCGGGCTGCGCGCTGATCCCAATCGCCTGTGAACAGCGTGGCAGATACTCCTCATTGAAGAACCGTAAATGGGTGCGATATGCCGGGTTCAGCACATCGGTAATCATCGTCCGCGCCTCGGCCTGTAACGCCGCCCACTCGGCTTCGTTGACATCGGCGGGCCTGGCGCGGGTGAACGGCTGATAGAAACGCGATGCCGCTGGCTCAGCAGCGATGACCCCCTCGATCGTTCGCGCATGCCCGCCCAGCACGACGCACGGCAGCACAAACCCCTCGCGCGCGGCGCGACGGCTGACGTCGATGGCGGTGGCATTATAGGCAGGATACTGGCTTAGCCGCGTCAAATAGCTGCGATAATCCGCGCCGTTGCGGAACGGCAGGTCGTCGGCCAGCCCGGCAAAGCGCTGTGCCCAGCCCGAATAGGTGGTGAACAGCATCAGTCGCTGGCCATAACGATTGCCCTCGACTGCCTCATCGAGCATCCGCCGCATGATCGCGCGGTTGACCTGCTGGCTCGGCGATAGGGCGTTGGCATCGACCGCATCGACCCGCGCCAGGAACGCCGCTGCCTCTGCCGCTCGTCGGTCCATCGCCGTAATGCTCGGGTCGCTGATCGCGGTCGCATGCGTATCGATGCCGATCTGGCTGGCATATTCCGGCGACTCGCGCAGCAGCCACGCCTGATATTCACCCTCAATCGCTGCCATCTCCTCCACCGGGCCAGCCTGGGCTGCGCTCAGCGGGGCGAGCGCGAGCACCAGCACCCAGAAAATCTGGCAGGGCGAACGAAAAACTATGGCTTTCAGGGCAGTATTGGGCATGAAGTGCTCCGAACCGGGTTGATGGGGGGTAAGCTACTATGGCCACTGTGGTTGGCAAGTCAGGTGTGGGCATGACCCCAATCATTGTGTCCTGGTCGGATAAACTGCTCGCAGCGGCGGCGGCGGCGTTGCTGATCGCTGTAACAACGGCCGTCGTGCGCGGCCAGGCGGAATGGGATCAACTCCCTGGCAATGTCTGGGCGCACATTGGCACAATCTACATAGCGCTCGCGCTGACGCCGCTCATGCTGTTACGGCGTCGCGGTGACCGGCTGCATCGCACTCTGGGCTATATCTGGGTGACCGCGATGGCGGCAACAGCGGCAATTTCCATGACGATGCAATTGATCAATCCAGGCGGATACAGCTGGATTCATATCCTGTCGGTGTGGACCCTCATTCAGGTGCCGCTGATCGTCATTCGCGCTCGGCAGCATGACATTGCTCGCCATCGCAGCGCGGTGCGGGGTATGGTCATCGGCGCACTGCTGATCGCCGGCTTTTTCACCTTTCCATTTAATCGGCTGATGGGTCAGTGGCTCTTTGGCTGACAGATGCAGCGCTACCGAGTCGCTACGGAAACCGTCCCTTGACCGCTTGTTGCTACGTACGACGGTGGCGATATTGCCACGCTAAAAATGATTTGCGGTAAACAGAGTGTTTTTAGCGACGAATAGAGAGCAAGTTGCCCCGTGGTAAATTGACGCTAATCCGCCATTCTGCGCTTGATGCACCACAAGAAAAATCGGGTGGCAAGGATTAGGTGATGGCGAGCGTTTTTCCGCTCTCTCGAAATACGCACACAATGTTTGCGCTGCCCGGCAGTCGTCGTCTGGCGCGCGGCATGTCCCGCCACGCCGCCGGGGCGATGCTCCTGTTTGCCGGGTGGCAGGCATGGCTGGCGATCGGCCTCTCGGATCAATTTGGCGCAGCGACATTGCCTTGGGCTGCGCTGATCCTGCTCATTCTCGGTGCGATCCCGCTAACCCGCGCGATGGAGCGCCGCTGGCACCGCTTGGCGCAAGAGGCGCTGCCTTGCCCCGGTCTACTCAGCGCCTATCGCCGGGACCGCGCCCGCTTGTGGCTGCTCGCGCTCGCGGTGCCGCCGCTGTCGATGGCCGCAACGCTCGCCGCGGCGCAGGTCATCGCCGCCGTCTGAACGCTTTTCTGATTTTGACCGGATGCGCGCGCCCGCGTAGAGGCGCAGGCGCATGACCCTATCCAACCCCGACACCCTCCTCGCTCGCGCTCAAGACGCCGTCGCCGCCGCCCGCCGTGCTGGGGCTGATGCCGCCGACGCGCGCTTCGACGCCACTCAGGAAATCGGCCTCTCGGTCCGCCTCGGTGTGCTCGAGGATGTTGGACGCTCAGAGGACATGGCGCTGTCGTTGCGCGTATTTGTGGGCCAGCGCTCGGCCCGCATTTCCACCAGCCAGCTCGATACTGGCTCGATCATCACGCTAGCCGGCCGCGCGGTGGCGATGGCCCGCGCCGCGCCGGAGGATCTATGGTCCGGCCTCGCGCCCGACGACCTGCTGCTGCGCGGCCCCGCCCCAGATCTCGACCTCGCCGACGATGTTCACCCCGAACCAGCAACGCTCCGCGCGCTCGCCCTTGCCGCAGAGGATGCAGCGCGCGCTGTCCCCGGCGTTACCAACAGCGAAGGCGGCAGCGCCGCGGCCAATGCCGGGGTCCATGCGCTGGTTACCAGCCACGGTTTTGCCGGGGCCTACCGCGTCACCGGTTACTCCGTGTCGGTCAGCGTCTTGGCGGGCGCGGGCGACGCGATGCAGCGCGACTATGATTATCATAGCGCCCGCCACTTCGCCGATTTGGAGGATGCCGAGGCTATTGGCCGCCGCGCGGGGGAACGCGCCATCGCCCGGCTCCATCCCGGCACCCTGGCCAGCGGGCCGATGTCGGTGCTGTTCGATCCGCGCGTTGCCGGGTCATTGATCGGCCATCTGTCCGCCGCGATGGCCGGGCCGATGATCGCGCGCGGCACCAGTTTTCTGCTCGATCGCGGCGGACAGCAACTGGCCCCGGCAGGCATCACCATCAGCAATGATCCGCACCGCCCCCGGGGCTTGCGTTCGCGCCCGTTCGATGGAGAGGGCCTAGCCGCGACCGCCAACCACCTGCTCGACGCTGGCCTGCTCGGCCCATGGATGCTCGACTGTGCGTCCGCCCGCCAACTGGGCCAGCAGCCCACCGGCCACGGCGCAGGTGGCGGTCAGGTCGCAACCGCCAACCTCACCCTCCACCCGGGCGCCGGGTCACGTGCGGCATTGATGGCCGACATCACGCACGGCGTCCTCATCACCGAAATGATCGGGCAGGGGGTTGATTACCTCACCGGTGATTACAGCCGGGGCGCATCGGGCGTCGCCATCATCGATGGGCAGCTGGCGGGGCCAGTCTCTGGCTTTACCATCGCCGGCAACCTCATCGACATGTTCGCCGACCTGCGCGCTGCTGATGATCTCGACACCCGCGGTGCCACCCATGTGCCGACGCTGCGCACCGACAGCCTGACCATAGCGGGTGACTGAAACTGCTCTTCCCCGCGAAGCCATCATCTCCGCCGCGCGTGAAGTGGGCGATGCGGCCCTCGTCAAATGGCGGGCGCTGCGGGATGGCACCGCCCTCGACCAGTGGCAAAAACCCGATGCCAGCCTGGTCTGCGAAGTCGACATCGAAACCGACCGGCGGCTCCACGCCATCCTCACCGCCGTCGATCCCGCCGCGGGCTGGTTGTCCGAAGAAACGGCTGACGACCCCGCCCGGCTCGCCTGTCGCCGCATCTGGTGTGTCGACCCCATCGACGGCACTCGCGACTTCCTGCGCGGACGAGATGGCTGGGCGGTGTCCATCGCGCTGGTGCAAGATGGCACCCCGCGCTTCGGCGTCCTCTACGCCCCGGCGCGCGATGAACTATGGGTCGGCGAAGCGGGCGGCGGCGCGAGCGTCAACGGCGTCGCGGTGCGCGCCGGTAACCGCACGACCCTCTCTGGGGCCCGCGTCCCCGCGCACGACCTGCCGAAAATCGACCTCGACCTGACCAAGGTCGATCAACCCAATAGCATCGCTTTGCGCATCGCGATGGTCGCAGCCGACCGCGCCGATCTGGTGGCCACGCTGCGCTGGGGCTTTGAATGGGATGTCGCCGCGGCGGCGCTGATCGCGGTTGAGGCTGGGGCAATAGTCAGCGACGCGTTCGGCGCACCGCTCGCCTTCAACACCCCCAGCGCTCAGGCATTCGGCGTCCTCGCATGCGTGCCGGGGATTCACGGCGCAGCGGTGGAACGGTTGGCTGATCGGGCTGCGGCGCTGGCCTGATTAGCCCCAGATTGGCGGGCGGCGCGCGTTCCATGGCGCTGCGGTTTCAAGCTGCGTTGCCAGCGCCAGCAGCCCCGCATCGTCGCCAAAGCGCCCTGCAAACTGCACGCCCACTGGTAGCCCGGCCTCGTTGCAATGGAGCGGCAGGCTGATCGCGGGCTGGCCGCCGCCATTCTGGATCGGCGTGAAGGGCGTGTAATCGAGCACCGGTGCATAGGCCGCCATCGGATCGGTCAAGTCGAAATCAATTGTGCCGATCGGCATTGGCGGCCCGCCCAGGGTCGGCGTCAGCCACATATCATACGCCTGCTGCCACTTCGCCACGGTGCGCGCCGATTGCTGAAATGCGATCATCGCGCCCATATACTGGGCGGCACTGACCTGCTGCCCCATCCGGTAAAGCCCGAGCGTCAGCCCTTCAAGATGATCAAGATCAGCGCTGCCACCGTGACGGGCAATCAGCGCATCGACCTGCATCGTAAGCCCGCCAGCCCACACTGCGAAAAACGGCGTCGTCATCGCTTCGGATGTGATGCCAGGCATGGCTTCCTCGACATGATGGCCAAGCGATTCGCACAAAGCTGCCGCCGCATCGACCGCTGCCAGACAGTCGGGGTGGAGCGGTCGTCCATCGAGCAGCGTCCGGGTGACCGCGATCCGCAGCCCCTTGGGCGCCATCTGCGACGCGGCAAGGAAGGATGGCGGCGCGGGCGGCGCATAATAGGGATCGCCAAGATCGGGCCCCGACGTCACATCGAGCATCGCCGCACTATCGCGCACCGAACGGCTGACGATATGCTCGTGGATCAGCCCGCCATACATATCGCCAAAATCGGGACCGAGAGGATTGCGCCCGCGCGTGGGCTTGAGGCCGACCAGCCCGCAGCACGACGCAGGAATGCGGATCGATCCGCCGCCGTCATTGGCGTGCGCCACCGGTACCATCCCGCTCGCGACTGCCGCTGCCGATCCGCCCGACGATCCGCCGGTCGAATGCGCGACATTCCAGGGGTTGCGTGCCGGGCCATAGAGTTTCGACTCGGTGGTGCCGACGATACCGAATTCGGGGACGTTGGTTTTGCCGAGCGGGATCAGTCCAGCCTTGAGGAAGCGGTTGACCAGCTCGCTATTGTGCGTCGCGGGAATGCCTGGATTGAGCCGCGAGCCGTCGCGCGTCGGCACGCCTTCCATCTGTCCCAATATGTCCTTGAGCAGAAACGGCACGCCCGCGAACACGCCGTCGATGGGGGCTGTCCGCGCGGTCGCGCGGGCGCGATCAAACATGGTCCAGATGACCGCGTTGAGCGCGGGGTTATGTTTTTCGATCAGGCCGATGGCCGTATCGACCAGTTCCAGCGGTGTGACTGCGCGCGTGCGGACAAGGTCGGCCAAGCCGGTTGCATCATAGCTGGCAAAATCGACAATCGGCATCACTGCTCTCCCACTAGGCCATCGGACATCAGTGTCCGGGGTTCCGAGGCAAGATGCAAGGGCGGACCGGGCGGGACTTATCGCTGCGCTTCATTCCACCAATCCTGCCGCCAGGCGACTTCGCTACGGATCGGATCGCCTGCGGCATTTCGCGCAGGGTTATAGCGGAATCGCTGCTGGACCAGCGCACAGGTGCGTTGGTCCAGCGCCGCAATCCCGCTCGATCGCTGGATTTCGCAAGACGTGCAGCGGCCATTGACCTCGACCCAGAAACGCACTTCGACCCGGACAGGAGCATCGGCGCGGGGCAGACCATCGGGCCAGTCGCGATAGCCGATGCCACCGCGGGTGTGCCGCGCCCGGGCGCCGCCGCCGCCACCGCCGGTGCCGTTGCCGCCATCACCTGCACCTCGCCCGCTGCCCGCGCCGCCTGCGCCAGTGCCGGGGCCAGGCGTTGGGGCCGCACCGCTCTCGGTCGCGCTGCCAGTGCCCGCGACCTCAGCGGCGCGTTCGGGCGGCTGCGGGATCACGATGCGTGGGCGCGGTGCGACCACAGATGTGGGGTCGTTGCGGGCGTTGGGCGGGGCTGATGCGCCCTCCAGTTCGGGCGCTTTGGGCTGCTCTGCGGGCGGGGCAACCGGCGGGGACGGCGGCGGTGCCTCGAGCGCGATGGCCGAAATGCTGGCGGTGACATCGCGCACCGCCGCATCCCAGCGCGTGAACAGCAAGGCATAGCCGACGATCAGCGTAATCAGTGCGCTGGCAGCAATCGCCATGGTGCGTTCGCGCGGATCAATGTGGTCGCCATAAGCCATCGGCATCACATCTAACCTGTCCAGTTCCCCTGCGAAAGCAGGGGCCCAGGGGTTGCAAATACTGGTGCGACGAAACACTGGCCCCCTGCTTTCGCAGGGGAACGGCCAAACCTGTTCGCTTACGCCGCCAACTTCCGCAGAACATACTGCAAAATCCCGCCATTGTAGAAATATTCAAGCTCGTTGGCGGTGTCGATCCGGCATTTGGTCATGAATGTTTCCACCGTCCCATCGGCCCGCGTCAGCGTCACCGACAGGTCTTGACGCGGCTCCAGTTCACCGACCTTCATGATCGTAAATGTCTCATCGCCGGTCAGCGCCAGCGTCTTGCGGTCCACCCCGTCGGCGAATTGCAGCGGTAGCACGCCCATGCCGACCAGATTGCTGCGGTGGATGCGCTCGAAACTCTCGGTAATCACCGCGCGCACGCCCAGCAAATTGGTGCCCTTCGCCGCCCAGTCACGGCTGGAGCCGGTGCCATATTCCTTGCCCGCGATCACCACCAGCGCGGACCCGTCGGCCTTATGCCGCATGGCGGCGTCATAGATTGGCATCACCTCGCCGCCGTAACGGCTCATGCCGCCTTCGACGCCGGGGACCATTTCATTCTTGATCCGGATATTGGCAAAGGTGCCGCGCATCATCACGTCATGATGGCCGCGCCGCGCGCCATAGCTGTTGAAATCGGCCTTGCTGACCTGCCGCTCCATCAGGAACGCGCCAGCGGGGCTGTCCGCCTTGATGCTGCCCGCCGGGCTGATGTGATCGGTGGTGATCGAATCGCCCAAGATCGCCAGCGCCTTGGCCTCGACGATGTCGCCAACTACATCTGGGGTCATCGTCATCCCCTCAAAATAGGGCGGGTTGGCGATATAGGTCGATCCAGCGCGCCAGCCATAAGTGTCCGACCCGTCAACGCTGATCGCCTGCCAGCGGGCATCGCCGGTGAAGACCGAGGCATAGCGCGTCTCGAACATCGCCCGCGTCACATTGGCGTCGACGATGCTGCGCACCTCGTCATTGGTCGGCCAGATGTCGCGCAGGAACACATCGGCCCCGTCGCTACCCTGACCAATGGGCGTCGTCACCATATCCTCGGTCACCGTGCCTTTGAGCGCATAGGCGACGACCAAAGGCGGGCTGGCGAGGAAGTTGGCGCGCACATCCGCACTGACCCGACCCTCAAAATTGCGGTTCCCCGACAGGACCGACGCGGCGACAATGTCGTTGCCGTTGATCGCGGCGCTGATCGGTTCGGCCAGCGGTCCCGAATTGCCAATGCAGGTGGTGCAACCATAGCCGACCAGATTGAAGCCGATGGCGTCGAGGTCGGCCTGCAACCCGGCCTTGGTCAGATAGTCGGTGACCACCTGTGACCCCGGCGCCAGGCTGGTTTTCACCCATGGCTTGGGCATCAGCCCAAGTGCGCGGGCCTTGCGCGCGACCAGACCAGCGGCAACGAGGACGCTGGGGTTCGACGTGTTGGTGCAGCTTGTGATCGCGGCAATCACCTCGTCGCCATCGCCTATATCGTGGCTCGCGCCCTCGACCGGCACGCGGGTCGCGGTCTTGTTATAGACGCTGGCGAGCTCGCCGTTGAACACGTCATCAACCTGGCTCAGGATCACCTTGTCCTGCGGCCGTTTTGGCCCCGCCAGGCTGGGTTCGACGCTATGCATGTCAAGGCCGAGGGTATCGGTGAAAATTGGGTCCACGGCATCCGCGTGCCGCCAGAACCCCTGTTCCTTGGCATAGGCTTCGGTCAGCGCAATCGCCGCCTCGCTCCGCCCCGTCAGCCGCATATAATCGATGGTCTTGCCGTCGATGGGGAAAAAGCCGCAGGTCGCGCCATATTCAGGGGCCATATTGGCAATCGTCGCGCGGTCAGCGAGGGAGAGCGCGTCGAGGCCGGGGCCGTAAAACTCCACAAAGCGCCCGACCACACCGTGGGCGCGCAGCATCTGCGTCACGGTCAGCACCAGATCGGTGGCGGTAATGCCTTCCATCAGCGCGCCGGTCAGCTTGAAACCGACCACTTCGGGGATCAGCATCGACACCGGCTGCCCCAGCATCGCTGCCTCCGCCTCAATCCCGCCAACGCCCCAGCCAAGCACGCCGAGGCCGTTAATCATCGTCGTATGGCTGTCGGTGCCGACACAGGTATCGGGATAGGCAAAGATGCTGCCGTCCGACCCTGCACTGGTCCACACCGCTTGCGCGATATGTTCCAGATTGACCTGGTGGCAGATGCCCGTGCCCGGCGGCACCACCTTGAAATTGTCGAGGGATTTTGAGCCCCATTTCAGGAAATCATAACGCTCGGCATTGCGCTGATATTCCAGCTCGACATTATCCTCAAATGCATTGGGGGTGCCGAATTCATCGACCATCACACTGTGATCGATCACCAGATGCACCGGTACCAGCGGGTTGATCTTGGCCGGATCAGCGCCCAGCGCGGTCATCGCATCGCGCATCGCCGCCAGATCGACGACGCACGGCACGCCGGTGAAATCCTGCATCAGCACGCGCGCGGGGCGATACTGGATTTCCTTGGTCGATTTGGGGTCGCGCTGCCAATCGGCAATCGCCTGTATGTCTTCGACGCCCACGGTAAAGCCGCCATCCTCAAACCGCAGCAGATTTTCGAGCAACACCCGCATCGAAAACGGCAGGCGGGCGACGCTGCCGATCGTCGCCTCAGCTTTGGCGATGGAGAATATCTCGTAGCTTTGGTCGCCGACCGTCAGGGTGGAGCGGGTGTTAAGCAGGTCGGTGCCGATGGCGGTCATAAATATATGTTCCCAATTTGCCGTCGCCGCCGGAGCGCGGGCTGGGGGAACGCATGGGCCGAACAAGTCGGCGCGTCAGCCGGCGCATGGCGGAGGAAGGGCGATGCAAGGGCCTTAGCCCATGGGTCGGGGGAGGGAAAGGGGGTGGAAACTCTGCGCCATCCCGGCCAAAGGGAACGGAATGAAGCTCGCCACTCGCATCGTGCCAAAGCCCTGGGGGCGGACCGACATACCGGCCCGCTTTGCCGTGCCAGCGGGGGAACGGATCGGCGAAATCTGGTTTGAGCATCCCGCGCCCGGCACCCTCGCCGCGCCGCTGCCGATCATGATCAAATATCTGTTCACCAGCGAAAAACTGTCGGTGCAAGTCCACCCCGATGATGCTCAGGCTCAGGCGGCGGGGCATGTGCATGGCAAGGAAGAGCTGTGGATTGTCCTCGCCGCTGAACCTGGCGCAACACTAGGCGTCGGCCTGACCCGCAATGCTGGTGCCGATGATCTGCGCGCCGCCGCGTTGGATGGCTCCATCGAACAGCTGCTCGATTGGCGCGCCGTCCAGTCCGGCGACGTCATCTACAACGCCGCTGGCACCATCCACGCGCTCGGCGCGGGCATCACCGTCATCGAAGTGCAGCAGGCGGTTGATCTCACCTACCGCCTTTATGATTATGGCCGCCCGCGCGAGCTGCATCTCGACGCCGGGCTCGCTGTCGCCATTGGCCAGCCGCACAACGACCCGCGCGACGGCCACTTGCCCGCGCACGGCAGCGCGATTCTTGTCGATGGCCCGCATTTCGGTGTCGCCTGGTGCGACGGCGGCCTCCCCGACGACCTTCCCGCCGGAGCGAACTGGCAAGTCGCCGCCATCGACGGCAGCATCACGGTCGCCGGCGAAATCCTCCCCTCCGGCGATTGCGCGCTCACCTCGGACCCCGCCAGCATCGCAATCCCCAATGGCGTTCGCGCCGTCCTCACCTGGACACCAACATCATGATTGTACCCGTCATTCTCTCGGGCGGGGCTGGCACCCGCCTGTGGCCGCTCTCCACCGATGCGCAGCCTAAGCAGTTTCTGCCGCTGGTCGGCGATACCAGCTTGCTGGCGCAGACCATCGCCCGTGTTGCGAACCAGCCGGGTTATGGCGCACCGATGCTGGTCGGCGCTGCCCGGCATGAGGCGCTCGCGCGCGCCGCGTTGGCGGATTGCGGCCCCGATGCCCGGATGATTTTAGAACCCGTCGCCCGCAACACCGCACCAGCGATTTGCATGGCGGCGGTCGAAGTTGCCGCGCTGCACGGCATTCACGCCCAGATGCTGGTCATGCCGTCGGACCATGTGATGACCGCGCCCGCTGCCTTGCTGGCGGCGGTGACAGCCGGTGCAGCGGCGGCAGAAACTGGCGCACTGGTCACTTTTGGCATCACGCCCTCGGCCCCTGAAACTGGCTATGGCTATCTCGAACTCGGGGCAGACTGGGCGCACGCGCCCGGCGTCCGCCGCGTCGCCCGCTTCGTCGAAAAGCCGGACTTCGCCGTCGCCGAAGCCATGGTTGCCGGTGGCCGTCATCTTTGGAATGCCGGCATCTTCCTGTTCACTGCGGGTGAGCTCCTCGCCCAGGCGCGGATGCTTGCCCCCGCTATCGCCGTCACGGCTGAGGCTGCCATGCTCGCCGCCCGGCGCGACGGCATCGCTATCCACCCGGACCGCGCCCGGCTCGCCGACTGCCCGGCGGATTCCATCGACTATGCCATCATGGAGCGCGCTGAAAATGTCGCCGCCGTCCCCGTCGATCCCGGCTGGTCCGACCTTGGCAGCTGGGATGCGCTCGCCGACCTAGCGGGCGCAGCGGGCGCAAGCATCGGCCCAGTGACCCTGCTGGACGGTGCGGGCAATTATATCCGCAGCGACGGCCCGCGTATCGCTGCGCTCGGCGTCACTGACCTGATCGTCGTCGCGAGCGGGGATAATATCCTCATTCTCCCGCGCAGCCGCTCGCAAGAGGTCAAGCGGCTGTTGGAGGCAATGAAGACCGATGACTGACTGCCCGCCCGACCCCGCTATGCTTTACGACATCGCTGTCATCGGCGGCGGCATCAATGGCGCGGGCATCGCGCGCGATGCTGCCGGGCGTGGTGCCACAATACTGCTCCTCGAACGCGGCGACCTCGCCCAGGGCACCTCCTCAGCCTCAACCAAGCTGATCCATGGCGGGCTGCGCTATCTCGAACATTATGAATTCGGGCTGGTGCGGGAGGCGCTAAAGGAGCGCGAGACGCTCTGGGCCATCGCCCCGCATATCATCCACCCGATGCGCTTCGTGCTGCCGCACGTAAAGGGCCTGCGCCCACGTTGGCTGCTACGGCTTGGCCTATTCCTCTATGACCATATCGGCGGGCGGAAACGCCTGCCCGCCACCCGCACCATCCGGTTGCCGGATCATCCCGCAGGCGCACCGTTGCGCCCCGGCTTTGGCACCGCGTTTGAATATTCGGATGGCTGGGTTGACGATGCCCGGTTGGTTGTCCTCAACGCTCGTGATGCCGCAGATCGCGGCGCGACCATCGTCACGCGGTGCGACGTGACCGGCCTCATCCGTGAAGGCGACCATTGGCGGATCAGCACTACCGGCCAGGACTATATAGCGCGCACGATCATCAATGCCGCTGGCCCCTCGGTGCTCGACCTGTTCGACCGCGCCGGAGTCAGCGCGCACAAGAAAATGCGTCTGGTGCGCGGCTCGCACATCGTTGTCCCGCGCCTGTTCGACCACGCCTATAGCTATTTTTTCCAGCTCCCCGACGGCCGGATATTCTTCGCCATCCCTTATGAGCATGACTTCACCCTGATCGGCACCACGGATCGCGATCATCCCGATGGCCACGTGCAACCGCGCGCCAGCGACGAGGAAATCGCCTATCTTTGCGATGGCGCGAACCAGTATTTCGACCGACAAATCACCCCCGCCGATGTCGTCTGGACCTATTCCGGGGTGCGCCCGCTGGTCGATGACGGCCTCGGTCGGCCCGAAGCGGCGTCACGCGGCTATACGTTCGAGGTTTCGGGCGGAGCGAGCAGCGGCCCGGTAATGCTGTCGGTGTTCGGCGGCAAGATCACCACTTATCGCCACCTCGCCAAAGACGCACTGGCATTGCTTGCCGCCCACCTCCCCATCGGCGGCGACGATAACTGGACCGCGCATGCCCCGCTCCCCGGCGGCAACTTCGCCATTGATGGCCGCGATGCGCTCATCGCCGCGCACCAGGCGCGCTACCCCTTTCTCGACCCTGCCTGGACCACCCGCCTGACTGCCGCTTATGGCACCCGCCTGCCGCGAATCTTAGGGGATGCCGCCACCCTCGCCGACCTTGGGGAGCATTTCGGCGCGGGGCTAACGATGGCAGAGGTGGCGTATCTGCGGACTGATGAATGGGCGCAGACGGCACAGGACATATTGTGGCGGCGCACTAAGCTAGGGTTGCACCTCAATTCAGAGCAACAGGCGCGTGTGGCTGCGGTGATGGGCGCTTAAAAGCCCAGCGGCACAAACTTCGCCACCCCGACAATCGCCAACACGATAATCCCGACCATGATGCTCTTGCGGTCGGTGATCGCGAACGCCACCGGATCGCCATCCACTTGCCCCCGCCGCGCCATCAGCCATACCCGGTTGAGCCAGTAGAGCAGCGGCAGGATCAACAGCCACAGCAAGCGCCCGCTGGCATATCCCCCATCCGCCGCCATTGCTTCGGCGAACAGCGCAATGACCAGCAAGGACACCATGCCTGCGGCTATTCCACTGATCGCGACAATCTCGGTATCCGCCGGCACATAGCCGCGCCCGCCGAGCAGGGCGTGTTCGGGCCCGCTGGCACTGCGCAGCTCGATATAGCGTTTGAGGTAGGCGAGGCTGAGGAAGAAAAAGATCGAGAAGAGCAGTAGCCAGCCCGATACCGATACCATCACCGCCGCCGCGCCGATGACCAGGCGAATGGTGTAAAGACAGGCGAGCGCGATCACATCGGCGATCATCGTCGCTTTGAGATAGAAGGAATAGGCGACGGTCAGCGCGAAATAGACCCCCAGCGCGGCAAAGGCGCCCGCGCCGAGCAGGAACCACGCCGCGCCCAAACTGCCGCCCGCGAACAAGATTGCGGCGAGCAACGCATGCGGAATGGGCAGGTCGCCGCTCGCTATCGGGCGCTTATGCTTGGTCCGGTGCGCGCGGTCAGCGGCGATGTCGAGGACGTCGTTGACCAGATACACGCTCGACGCGAGCAGCGAGAGCAGCGCGAAGGCGATGCCGGCGCGGATGTCGGCCGAGATATTGCTCACCAGCCCGGCGGTCAGCACTGGCACGAACACCAGCGCATTCTTCGCCCATTGGTGTGGGCGCATCGCTTTGAGCAGCGGGCGCCACAGCGGCTTGGGTGTCGACAGCCGTACTTCATCGGCGCAGCGGGTCGCGACGCCAACGGTGTAGGCGGTCCGCGCCGCCGCCCAGATTGGCCGGTCGGCGGGGGCATCGCCCACATAGTCAAACGGGGTATCGGGGCCGATGGCGGCGCGGATCGCACTCAGTTTCCCGGCGCCCTTGCGGTTGGCCCGGCGGGTCGTGCCGATCACCGCGTCGAACGGCCCATGGGCGCGGGCGAAGCGGGCCAGATTGCGTTGATGCCCGGCGCTGGCGAGGATAACCGGGCGGTTTTCAGCCCGGGCGGCGGCAATCAGCGCCGCGACCTCAGGCCGGATCGGCAGGGCCTCAGCCCGCACCGGCGCGATTCTGGCCAACCGCGTCTTGATTGCCGCCCGTCCACCAATAAGCCAATATAAAACAACGATAAAGTTTCTGAAACTATGCTTGGCTACATCCACCAAGGCTTCCATTGCCATGTCCGCACGCGTCAACGTCCGGTCACAATCCACCACCAACGGCACCGGCTTTTCGTTACCGACCATCATGCACTCCCCGTCGCGCTAGCGCCGTCACCGCCAGCAACATCACTATCGGCATCACTGGATCGCGATAGCGCGGCATCACATAAGCGGCGGCATGCACCACCCAGAACCCGGCGATAATCGCCAGCATCACCCGCCGCTGATCTCGCGCCACCCGCCCGGTCAGCAGCGCGTAGGCCGCGAGCAACACCAACAGCGCATATTGCGCCACCTCTACCAGCCGGATCGTCGCCACGAGCTTTGACGCCGCAAAGTCCGACGCATCTGGCACATTGGGCATCCAAAACATTGCCAGCTTGATGGCCGCCAATTGCATCGCTTGCCCAGGGTTGGCGATAATGAAATCGCGCCCCTGTGCTGCTATTGCAGTGCTCGCATCAGCCTCCCCCAACTGCCCCCGCATCGCTGCCCATCGCGGCCCGGCGGGCGTATCGGCTATGCTTACGTAACTGCCGGTCGCCGCCGCATTATGGCCGAGGTAGAAATTGAACCCACTGCTGGTCGACAGGGTCGCACTGCCAGTCATCGCCTGCATCGCTAACAGCCATGGTGCCAGCGGGATTAACAGCCCGGCGGCGAGCATCGCCCCGCCGCGCATCAGTTGATCGCGCCGCCCGCCCGCCGCCAGCCATGCCGCGGTCAGCGGCGCTAGCCCCAGTAACAGCGCTGACCCGCCTGCAAGCAAAGCCAGCCCGCACAGTAGGCCGGCCACCAATGTTGCCCTCCGCCGCCGCTGCAGCATCAGCAGGCTCGCTAGCAATATGCCCAGTAACAGCGGCGTCGACAAATTTTCCCGGGCCAGCATCGCCGCATTCCAGATGCCCGGCAGCCACAAGGCATAGGCCGCACCGACTGCCAGCCGCGCCCACGCCGGCACGCCGATCTGCTGGGCCAACCGATACAGCAACCATAGCGACGCCGTCGCCAGCAGCAGATTGAGCGCCAACCCCGCCGCTGCGGTTGCGCCTATCAGCGCCACAAACGGCACCAGCGCCAGCGGATAGCCGATGCTGTAAAAGCCGTGCTGGCCAAACATGTCGGTCGGCACCCCGGTGCGCCACAGGCTGTCAGCGAGCATCAGATAAGCCGCGCCATCACTCTCCACCGGCGGTGCCAGCACGACAAACGCTGCCACCCGCACCGCCAGCATCAACAGCAGCAGTAGCCCGAGAAAACGCGGTTCACGCCGCGCGGCGGTGGTTGCCCAGTCCCTCATCGATGGTAGCCGTTCACGCGACGCTGCGCGCGACCAGCACGCATCCCGCCGCGATCAGCAGCGTGCCGGCGATGCGCGTCGCCGACAGCGTCTCGCCCAGCGCGGTTGCCCCAAGGATCATCGTCAGAATGAAACCGAGGCCAACAAAGGGGTAGGCGGCGGTGAGCTGCAACCGCGACAGCACGAACAGCCACATCACCGCGCCCAAGCCGTAAAGCGCTAGTCCCAAGACGATGAACGGCGAGAATGCATAGGCGGTGAGAGTTGCAGTAACGCCGCTGTCACTGGCGATCCGCACCGCACCGACGCCAAGCTTGAGGAACATCTGCGCCACCGCCGACAGGCCGACACTGGCCAGGATCAACAACAGCAAATTACCCGACATTGGTTCAGTCCCCTGCACTCCTATCGACGCCATAGCGCGCCATGGTGGCAAGAGGGTTAACGCGGTGGTGATGACCGCTGAACTTCTACTGGTTGCGCCGAGGAACAGCAGTTGGGGGGCGGTGGTTCAGGCCCGCTCAAAAACGGCGGCAATTCCCTGTCCACCGCCAATGCACATGGTTTCGAGCGCATAACGTCCGCCGCGCCGGTGCAGTTCATACAGCATCGTCGCCAATATTCGCCCGCCGGTCGCGCCGATGGGATGGCCCAGACTGATGCCCGAGCCGTTGACGTTCATCCGCTCGCGGAACTCGGCGTCATCACCCTTGCCCCAGCCGGCCAGCACCGCCAGCACTTGCGGGGCAAAGGCTTCGTTAAGTTCCACGAGGTCGATGTCGCCCCAGCCAAGCCCGGTGCGCGCAAACAGCCGTTCGACCGCAGGCACCGGGCCGATGCCCATCCGCGATGGCTCGCACCCCGCCGCCGCCCAGCCGGTCAGCCAGGCCATCGGTTCGAGGCCCAGTTCCGCCAGCTTATCCTCACCCACCACCAGACAGGCCGCTGCCGCATCATTTTGCTGGCTGGCATTCCCAGCTGTCACCACGCCGCCCTCCAGCGGCTTCAGCGCGCCCAAAGTCTCCACCGTCGCATCAGCACGATAGCCTTCATCATGGTCGACCAGCACATCGCCCTTGCGCCCGGGCACCGTCACCGGCACCAGTTCATCGGCAAATTTGCCCGCTGCCCACGCTGCCGCGGCGCGGCTGTGGCTGGTCGCGGCATAGGCGTCGCACGCTTCCCGGCTGATGCCATAATCCTTGGCCAGATTTTCCGCCGTCTCGATCATTCCGCTAATCGGTCCGAACCGCCATTCGGGCTGTGACCGCACCCGCCCGCGCTGCAACCTGTCGTGCAGCACCATCGGTCCGGATTTCAGGCCGCGCCGGACATCGGTGGTATAATGCTCGACATTCGACATGCTTTCCGCGCCGCCTGCGATGACCACGTCAGCTGCTCCCGTCTGCACCATCATCGCCGCGTCGATAATCGCTTGCAGCCCAGAGCCGCAGCGGCGGTCCAGCACATAGCCCGGCACCGACACCGGCAACCCAGCTTCCAGTGCCGCCCAGCGACCCAGCGCCGGGGACTCGCCGTTGATATAGCCCTGCGCAAAGACGACATCATCAACCCGCAGCGGATCAATCCCACTGCGTGCCATCACCGCTTTCAGCGCGGTCGCGGCCAGTTGCGCTGTCGACAGGGTGGACAGCCCACCCAGAAATTTCCCAACCGGGGTGCGAACGGGGCAGACAATAGCGGCACGGCGCATAAGCAGGTCCTTTGACGTGATCAGCCTATCTCCATAGCCATGTTCGTCATTCCCGCGAAGGCGGGAACCCAACCCCCGGCGGTGCGAAATGGCAAGAAACGGGGTTGGGTCCCCGCCTTCGCTGGGATGACGCACTATTGCACTTTATGCGGTCGGCGCTCACCGCGGCAACTGCGTCGCGCCCATCAGCGCCAAATCGACGCTGCGCGCGCACTGCCGCCCTTCGCGGATTGCCCACACGACCAGGCTCTGCCCGCGCCGCATATCGCCGCACGCATACAGGCCGGGGACGCTGGTTTCGTAACGCTCAGTATCGGCGGCAACATTCCCGCGTGGGTCCAGCGCGACGCCGGCCTGGTCGATAAAGCCCGCCTGCGACGGCCCGACAAAGCCCATGGCCAGCAGAATTAAATCGGCCTTTAGCGTAAACTCGCTCCCGGCGATTTCCTGCATCTTGCCATCGACCCATTCGATGCGGATGCACTCCAGTCCCTCGACCACGCCATTGGTGCCGGTAACCCGCTTGGTCAGGATTGACCAGTCGCGCTCACAGCCTTCCAGATGGCTGGACGATGTCCGCAATTTCAGCGGCCAGTCCGGCCAGGACAGCGCCTTATTCTCATGCACCGGCGGCTTGGGCATGATCTCGATCTGCGTAACCGAAGCTGCGCCTTGGCGGTTCGATGTGCCGACGCAATCGGACCCAGTGTCCCCGCCGCCGATCACG
>JANOPV010000233.1:0-14785 GCA_031422035.1 Sphingomonas sp.
GGCGGCGTCCAGATTGGCGGGGTCAGCCGCTCAGCCGATCCATTGATCGATGCGGCATTACGCCGCGCAGATGGCGCACGCGCCGAAACCGGCCAGCGCGCCGACTGGCTCATGCGGCTCGAAGGCGCAATGGGCGACGGCCAATTTGGCGTCGGTGCACGCATGACCGCCTTTTTCGCTGCCGGAACCCGCGCGGTCGCGGCGCCGGATGATGCCGGGCGTCGGCTGGAAATGCTCAACGACTTGCAGCGCGTGGGTGAAGGGTTTGCCGGGACCGCGGCGCGCCTCGATGCGGTTGACGCCGACCTCACGGGCACAATGACCGGCACCGTCGAAACGCTGAACAACCGGATGGGCTCGCTCGTTGGCATCAATCGCGACTTACGCGCGGCACGGCCAGGCTCGGCGAGCCAGGCGCAGCTGTTCGACCGCCGCGACGAAGCGGTGCGGGACATTGCGGCGATCCTGCCGGTCACCATCACTACCGACCGCCATGGCAGCGCCACTCTGTCGGTGGACGGCACGGTGCTGGTGGACGGCATCAACGCTGATCCCGTCACGGTGAGCCGGACGGCGACGGGCGGCGTATCGCTCATCACTGGCGGCGGCGCGGCGCTGAATATCAGCGGCGGCGGGCTTGCCGGGCTTGATCACGCCGGGCAGGCGCTCAGGGTCCAGCGCGCCGACCTCGATGGCCAGGCCGCGCTCTTTGCCAGCGACATCAATGCTTGGAACGCCGCTGGCGCGACCGGGGCCGGGACAGCGGGCGGGGCGTTGCTAGCGGGAACTAACGCAACCACGCTAGTCCTCGCCACCAACGACCCGCTCGCCATCGCGGCGGCAACCCCCGGCGGTAACCCCGCTGGCAATCTCCTCGCGCTGGCCGCCCTGCGTGGCAGCACTGGCAGCGAAGAACGCTGGAACCTTGCAGTGAATCGCGGCGCGCTCGATCTCAGAAATGCGCGCGCCGATGCCGATGCCGCTGGGCTGATTGCCGACAGCGCAGCGGCACAGCGCGATGCAGTGTCCGGCGTCGATCTGGACCAGGAGGCGGCGGAACTGCTGCGCTTGCAACAGGCCTATGGCGCGGCTGCCCGGGTGCTCCAGATCGCCCGCGAAACCGTCGAGACAATTCTCAATATTATTTAGTTTATTCAGGAGGTTATATGGTTGCCCTGTCCCGCATCGCGCTCGGCCAGACCGTCGGCCGCCAGGCGCGCCTAACCCGCGACATCGGCATATTGGAAACCGCGATCGCCACTGGCAAGCGGTTGACCAATCCCTCGGACGCGCCAGCCCAATGGGCCGAACTGTCCGACATCAGCCGCAGCCGTTCGGATAATGCGGCGGCGCGTGCCCCCATCAGCGCCGGCCTCGCCCGCGCGGCGGAGGCGGATCGCTGGCTCGGCGCGCTCACCGAAACGCTGACCCGCGCGCGTGAGCTGACGGTGGCAGCGGGGGGCACCCCCGGCGTCGGGCGCGCCGCGCTGGTGACCGAATTGACCGCAATCCGCGACGATCTGGCCGCTCGCTTTGCCCAAACTGGCGGTGCGGGCATACCGATCCTCGATGGCGCAGCCGCGCTCGAAATCGGCTTGGGCGACGGACGCATCACCGCCACCGTGCCGCGCGCAGAAAATGTTCGGCTACTTCCAGATAGCACTTCACTTTCCGCTGTTCTCGACAGCGCCATCGCCGCAGCGAACAGCGGCGACCCCGCAGATATTGCCGCCGCACTCATCGCGCTCGATGCCGCCGGCACCCATCTCGCCACCCAACAAGCGCAGCAAGGCATCAGGATGGCGCGGCTCGAAGAGGCCGAGACATTGCTGACCGAAACCGACGCCGATCTGGAAATTCGTCAGTCGACGCTGGCCGACACCGACATCGCCGCCGCCATCACGATGATCCAGACCCTGGCGGTGCAACGCGATGCCGCTCGCGCGATGCTCAGCCGGACCGCCAGCCAGACCCTGTTCGACTATCTGCGCTAAATCTTGCGGGGTTGCCGCCGTTAACCTTGAGAGGATCAGGCCGACCGGCCGGTTCTGCAAAGCCAAGGGGACCACTCACCATGTTTGCCGCAATTGGCGTCGTCATCCTGCTCGTCTGCGTGTTCGGTGGCTTCATGATCACCGGCGGCGATCTGGGCGTGGTGATGCACGCGCTGCCGCACGAGATGCTCATCATCGGTGGCGCTGCCGTCGGCGCAATCGTTGCAGGCAATAGCGGCAATGAGCTGAAAGCCTTGGGCGGCGGCTTTGCCAAAGTGTTCAAAGGGCCACGCTACAAAAAGTCGGACTTCCTCGACTGCATGTTGCTGGTCGCGCGGTTGATGAAGATGCTGAAGGCCGAGGGGCCGGTCGCGCTGGAGCCCCACATTGAGGACCCATCCTCGTCCGCCATTTTCAACGAATATCCAAAGCTCCAAGCCGATCAGACGCTGGTCCATCTGATGTGCGACACGCTGCGTCTGGTGGTTGTCTCATCGGGCACGCTCGATCCGCACGCGGTGGAGGATGTGATGGATAACAGCCTCAAGACCCATCACCATGACGCCCTCAAACCCGCCGATGCCATCCAGAACCTCGCCGATGCCTTGCCCGCGCTCGGTATTGTCGCAGCGGTGCTTGGTGTCGTCAAAACCATGGGCTCGATTGACCAGCCGCCCGCTATTCTAGGCGGGATGATCGGCTCAGCGCTCGTCGGCACCTTTTTGGGCGTGCTGCTCGCTTATGGCATGGTCGGCCCGTTCGCCAATCGCGCCAAACAGGTGATTGAGGGCGACGGCGCGATGTACTCGATGGTCAAACAGATCATCATCGCGTCCTTGCATGGCCACCCGCAGCCGCTGGTGATCGAGGCCGCCCGGTCCAGCCTGTCCCACCATCAGCAGCCAAGCTTTGCTGAGGTGTTTGACGGTATGCGGGCGCGCTAAACCCATGGCCCGTTCCGACCCCGCACCCGTGCGCCCGATCATCGTCAAAAAAATCATCGTTGCGGCGCATGCCGGCCATCATGGCGGCGCCTGGAAGGTCGCCTATGCCGATTTCGTCACCGCAATGATGGCGTTCTTTTTGTTGATGTGGCTGCTCGGCGCAACGACGGAGAAACAGCGGCGCGCGCTGGCCGACTATTTCACGCCAACCCTGGTGGAAATGCGCCAGAACAGCGCCGGGTCAAACGGCATGTTCGGCGGCGATTCGCTGATGAGCCGCGACAATTATCCCAACCGCGCTGGACAAACGGGCACCCGGTCAATCTCGATCCCGCGCGACGCCACCGGCACGGCGGACAATGCTGGCCAAGACGCGCGTAGCCGGGACCAGCAACGGTTCCGGGAAATGCGGCGACAGATTGAGCAGCGGCTGGAGCGCAGCGCGGCAATGCGCCGGTTGCGGCGCAATCTGCGCTTTATCGAAACGCGCGAGGGTCTGCGTATCGACCTGGTCGATGAGGCTGATTTTGCCATGTTCGTCATGGCCACCGACCAGCTGCTGCCCGAAGCGCGCGCGCTAGTCGGTGAAATCGCTGGTGTGATCGCGGCGTCGCCCAATGGTGTAATCGTCCGCGGTCATACCGACGCACTGCCATATGCCTCGGGCCGTTCAATGAGCAATTGGCGGCTATCGGCGGCCCGCGCCGATGCGACGCGCCAGGCGCTGGCGGCATCGGGCGTCGGCGGGGCGCGCTTTGAACGGATCGAAGGCGTCGCCGACCGCGAACCCTTCAACCTGCGCGACCGTTATGACCCGCGCAATCGGCGGATGTCGATCACCCTGGCCTGGTCCAACGCCGGCGCAGAATAATCATCCTGCCTGCACGTTTTTTTAACCGGGATGGGCGATAGTGTTCGGATGAGTATGGATTGGAACCCGAATACCGCTGCGCAAGCAAGCGGGCCGCGCGCGACCCGCGTATCGCGGTTGCTGCCGATCGAGATCGGCAGTGCGCGGCTGGGGCGTCAAAAAGTGGTCATACGCAACCTCGCGCCTTACGGCCTTGGTGCGCGCGGCGACGTTGAACTGCTCGCCTGCGAACGGTTGACGGTCTTTCTGCCCGATGGGCATGAAATCGGCGCAACGGTGCGGTGGGTGCGTAAAAACACCTTTGGCTTAGCGCTTGACGAGCCGATCAATCCTGCGGTGTTCCAGCCAAAAGGGGCGGCGGTCGCAACGACCCTGGTCGCCAAGGATGCTGAACTGGGATTTGTCGCCGTCAAAGTGAAGGCCACCATCCAGCGCCCCGGCTTTCAAAAGTCGCACCGTGACCAGATCCTCGACGGATCAAGCCTCTGGGTGCGCGACTAAGCCATAATCTCGAAGCGCAAACAGCGACAAACCCCGGGAGCTTCATGCGCGGCATTTCGGTGTCAAACGACCCAATGAAAAAGGGCGGAACCTTGCGGTCCGCCCTTTTTCATTGGTGTCGCGTGGATCAGGCGACCGCCAGTTCCTGTTCTTCATCCTCAGCGATGTCACGCAGCACATAGCCACGCCCCCACACCGTTTCGATGTAATTTTCACCATTGCACGCCAGGCTCAATTTCTTGCGCAGCTTGCAGATGAAGACGTCGATAATCTTGAGTTCCGGCTCGTCCATCCCGCCATAAAGATGGTTGAGGAACATTTCCTTGGTCAGGGTCGTGCCCTTGCGCAGGGAGAGCAGCTCCAGCATCTGATATTCCTTGCCGGTCAGGTGGACGCGGTTGCTGTCGACCTCCACCGTCTTGGCATCCAGATTGACCGCCAGTTTGCCGGTGCGGATGATCGATTGCGAATGCCCCTTCGACCGGCGGACGACCGCCTGAATCCGGGCGACAAGCTCTTCGCGGTGGAATGGCTTGGTCACATAATCATCAGCCCCGAAGCCGAACGACCGGACCTTGGAATCCATTTCGGATATGCCCGACAGGATCAACACCGGCGTCTGCACCTTTGCCGTGCGCAATTTCTTGAGCACATCATAGCCGTGCATATCCGGCAGATTCAGGTCGAGTAGAATGATGTCATAATCATAGAGCTTGCCGAGGTCTAAGCCCTCTTCACCAAGGTCTGTGGTGTAGACGTTAAACCCTTCCACGGTCAGCATCGTTTCGATGGCCTTGGCAGTGGTCGGTTCGTCTTCGATCAAGAGCACCCGCATGCGGTTCTTCCCCTTGGCATGTCCCCCGTCAGATCTGCGCCGATTATTCGGCGCCCAAAGCTGACGAGGCTTATTAACCTTATCGGATATGAAGCGAATAGGTTAATTTCATCTTAAAGTGCATCGAGTCTGCGCACAGATTTGGAGGCTAGCCGTTTAATTCCGCCATTCGCTCCCCATCTACTAGAAAATGCACCGCCACGAAGGAGACCGGATAATGTCGGACACCATCACCCGTCCATCGATCAGTGTTCGTCCATTCAACAGCCTTGGTCATGCCGATCATGGCTGGCTTGACGCGCGGCACCATTTTTCCTTCGCCAGCTATCATGATCCCGCCCGCATGGGTTGGGGCAGCATTCGCGTGTGGAATGATGACGCAATCGCCGCTGACAGCGGCTTTCCTGCGCATGCGCATAGCGACATGGAAATCATCACCCATGTCCGCTCAGGTGCGATCACCCATGAGGACTCGTTGGGCAATAAAGGGCGCACCGCAGCGGGCGACGTCCAAGTGATGAGCGCCGGCACCGGCATCCGCCACGCTGAATTGAACGTCGAGCCTGAACCCACGACGCTTTTTCAGATCTGGATCGAACCGCGGAGCCGCGGCGGCACGCCAGCCTGGTCTGCCAAACCCTTTCCCAAAAGCGACGGCACCGGCACCCTGCAATTGCTCGCCAGTGGCTTTGGCGAGGCAGATGCCCTGCCGATCCGCACCGACGCCCGCATCTTTGGCGCGACACTCGCCGCCGGGCAGAGCGTGACCCACCTGGTCGGAGAAGGCCGCCATGCCTATCTCGTGCCCGCGCTCGGCACCCTGACGATTAACGATGTGGCAGTCGGCGCGCGTGACGGGGTGGCATTGAGCGCCGGGAGCTACAGCATCGTTGCGACGACCGATGGTGAACTTGTGATGGTCGATGCCGCCTGAAATCTGGTCCGCATCGGCAAAGGGTTAACGCCGCACGAACGCAAAGCGTCGATCATATTGACACTGTAAGACCTGCTTAACCACAAAGGCCGCGCATTTACGTAATTGGCACGATCCCTGCTTAGTGTTGGGCAACAGTTCAGCACGGGGAAATATGATGTCGTTGATAACACGAAAAAATGTTCTGATTGCCACGGCCAGCGCGGCGTTCCTCCTCGCTCCCGCCGCCGCCACCTTTGGCAGCAGCTCTGGCGGCGGCTACACCTCAGGTTGGGGCGGCTACAGCCCCAACCACCGGCATTATTGCAGCTGCGGGCATTCCGGCGGCTGCGGCTCAACTTCGTCGACAAGCTCGGGCGGGACAACGTCCTCGACCAGCTCTGGCGGAACGACTTCAGGCGGCACCACCTCTGGCGGCACAACCAGCAGCACTTCGGGTGGGACGACGTCTGGCGGAACGACGTCTGGCGGCACGTCGACGTCGACCTCAACCTCAAGCGGCGCGAGCACCAGCTCGGGCGGCACGAGCAGCGGCGGCAGCAACGGCGGCCCAACGCCAGTGCCAGAGCCCGGCGTGCTTGGCCTGTTTGCGCTCGGCCTTGGTGGTCTGGCGGTTGCCCGTCGGCGCCGGTCGCGTCGCGGCACGCGCACGGCTTAACCGCCGTTTGGTAGATTTTGGTTCTTAAGCAACTGGCCGTCGGGAAACCGGCGGCCTTTGTTGTTGGCGGTTATAGACTAGCGCGTTGGCGCACGCAGCGCGCCGCCGCCCGCTGCCATGATAGCGCGCAGTTCGGCGACCTCGACCGGCATCGACTGGATGCTGGCCAGCGGTGCCAATGCTGCTTCGGCGCCTGCTCGATCACCAGAACCCCACAATGTTTGTGCCAGCAGCACCCGCAATTGATGCTCACCGGGCGACATCGTCACCGCGCGATTGAGGTTGGCGATGGCCAGGCTGGTCATCCCAAGTTCCTGAGCAATCTGTGCCGACAGCACGGTCGCCTGAACATCATAGTCGAGCGCGGTTCCGGCACGACTCAACAGCGACTGCGCTTCGCGAAAGCGTCGCTGCGCGGCTGCCATCTTGGCCCGGAGGAATAATGTGCGGGGATGATCGCGACGGACCTGGTCGGCACGATCCAGCATTGCGGTCATTTCCCTGGGCCGCCGCAGATCGCCGAGCACCGCAGCGCGATCCTGCAGGGCCGCCAAATAGGTTGGGCTGAGCGTCAGCACCTGATCGTACCCCGCCAGCGCGCCGGGTAAATCACCCTGGCGCTCCGCTGCACGTGCCGCAAGCAAATGCGGTCCGATCCGATTCGGTGCCTGGCGCACGGCCCGCGCAGCATAGGTTGCCGCCGCGGCAAAGTCGCCAGACGCCAGCAGGGCATAGCCGGCTTCGACGAGCAATCGATCATCGACCGGACGCAGATCCAGCCCGGCACGAAAGGCCACCAGCGCGCCCGTAATATCGCCATCAACCATCAGCGCACCACCGCGCAAGCGCAGCGCATCGGCGGCATGGTCCGCTGACAATGCGCTGGCATAGCGCCGCGCCGCAGCAGCATCGCCTCTCATATTCGCCGCATCGCCCAGCAATATGGCGACTAGAGCCGCAGGTGCCCCGCGTCGCCGCGCCTCTTCCGCTGCCGAAGCGCCGCCGACCGCATCGCCTAGCTGGAGCAATGTTTCTGCGGTCGCCAGGTGCACCGCCGGGTCAGCTGGCCGCTGCCGCGCCGCGTTCAACAACTCAACGCGGGCAGCCGGGTAATCGGACCGGGCCATGTGCGCCCGGGCCCGCGCCAGCGCATCACCTTCGGGCCCGCGATCACAAGCCGTGAGCATAGCCAGCGCGAGGGTCGCCATCAGGACCGGACGGGCAAGTTTGTGGTTCATCGGGCGGGAATAGCGCACGGATGCCAATAAAGGCTTAAATTGCGGGCGGGCGCGACACCGTCTAGGCGAAGCACATGAATCTCGAAGACACCTTGCTAGAAATCGACGCCGAAGCGATCATCATCGACAAGCCAGCAGGGCTGCCAGTCGATCCGCCGCGCGATGGTGGGCCGAGCATTGCGGTGCTTGCAGAGCATTTGCGGTTCGGTTTTGAGCGGGTGCCGGTGGCGGCGCATCGGCTTGATCGCGATACGTCGGGCTGCCTGCTGCTTGCCCGCAACCCCCGCGCGCTCAAGAAATTTCAGACGGCTTTTGCTGAGCGTGCCGTGGAGAAAATCTATCTCGCCATCGTTGTCGGGACACCCAGCGAGGCGGACGGGACGATTACCCTGCCGCTGCTCAAAACCTCCTCCAAAGAGGCCGGCTGGCGCATCGTGGCTGATCGTCGGGGGCAGGCGGCCGATACGCGGTGGGCGCTACTCGCCAGCAGCGGCGGCCACAGCCTGCTGCGGCTGACCCCCGGCACCGGCCGCACGCACCAGTTGCGGGTCCATCTCGCCACCGGTCTCGGTTGCCCGATTATCGGCGATGCCATTTACGGCACAGCCCATCGCGACGGAATGATGCTCCACGCCGCCAGTCTCTCCGTCCCGCGTGCGACCAAGCCGCCATTTGTCGGGCGCGCCCCACTTCCCGCGCGTTTTGCTGCGCTGGGCTTTGCCGACCCTGATGCCACCGATCCTCCTAATGGCTGAACCTTGGACGATTCCGGACGCAGCGCTCAGCGAACGCTTTTTAACGGCGGGCGGACCAGGCGGGCAGAATGTCAACAAGGTCGCGACCGCCTGTCAGCTCCGGGTCGATGTCTTTGCACTTGCCCTGCACCCCGACGCCTATCGTCGGCTCAAAACCCTCGCCGGAAGCAAATTGACGGCAGCGGGTGAGCTCATCATCACCGCGCAACGCTTTCGCAGCCAAGAAGCAAACCGCGCCGATGCGCGCGACCGGGCGGCAGCCTTGATCGCCAAGGCGTTGGTCCGGCCAGAGCGGCGGATTCCGACCAAGCCCGGCAAAGCTGCGAAGGCGCGCCGGGTCGATGCGAAGAAGGTGCGTGCAACGGTCAAGGCCGGACGCGGCCGGGTGCGCGACGAATGAGAGGGGTTCGCCATGTTTGATTTCAGCTTTGCCGCTGACACCGATGCCGCCACCCGCTGGGACGACATCCGCAGCGCAGCGCAGGGCCTGATTGCCGGTGAGCCCGACACCATCGCCAATATGGCCAATATCTCGGCATTGTTGTGGCAGGCCCTGCCCGATCTCAACTGGGCTGGATTTTATCGCTTTGACGGCCACGAACTCGTGCTCGGGCCGTTCCAGGGCAAAGCCGCTTGCATCCGCATCGGCCTCGATAGCGGGGTGTGCGGCACAGCGGCGCGGACCCAGACGACCCAGCGTATTGACGACGTCCACGCCTTTCCCGGCCACATCGCCTGCGATGCCGATAGCCGGTCCGAACTGGTGGTGCCGGTGGTGCATGGCGGACGGTTGATCGGCGTCATTGATCTCGACAGTCCGTTGCCCGCCCGCTTTTCCGCTGCCGACGCCGCAGGCTGCGAAGCGTTGGCGCGCGCCATCGCCCCCGCGCTTGCTGGCGCACCCTAACTGCACGGTTAATATCCGGCCCAAATCGGGACAATGGCGTGTGGGTGGCAGGAGTCGCGCTAAGCGTGCGCATTTGCTAACAGGTTGGTAACCACTTGCACCCGGGTCGCGGGTGAGTCTCGAATGACCCGTTGGGGAGAATAAACGATGCGTACCATATTGCTGCTTGCCACTGCTGCCACCGCCGCCTGGTGGGCTGATGGCGCGAGCGCCCAGCATCGCAACGCTGAGGTCCGCACTGAGCGCCGGGTGATCGTTGTCAATCCGCAGCACACGAACAATGACGGTGCAGTTTACGTTAACGGCGACGACCGGATGCTCACCGAAGGCGATTATCGCGGCCGGTGGGTCGAAGGCGAATGGACGCCCGACCGCCGCCGCTTTGAAGGCGTTTATGAAGTCGATGCCAATGCCCCGCGCAACGGGCCCCAGCGCGCGCGTCATAGCGGTGGCCATAATGGCGGCGGCGCGGACTATGATCGTGATTATGACCGCGACGACCACGCCCGTTATGACGGCCCGCCGCCGATGCGCGATGGCGGCCGCTATTCGGACGACGACATGATGCGCCGTTGCCGCCGAGATAACGGCGTCGGAGGTGCGGCCATTGGCGGAATTGCTGGCGGCGTGATCGGCAACCGGGTCGCGGGTCGCGGTGATCGCCGGATCGGTACTGTCGTTGGTGCCGTCGCTGGCGCCGCTGTCGGTGCCGCGGTTGATCGCGGCGAAGACCGCCGCGCCTGCGATGCTTGGTATCGCGACTATGAATCACGCAGCCGTTATGCGCAGCAGGATGTCAATTATCGCGGCGGCTATCAGGGCGGCGAATATGCCGGTTATGACAGCGGCTACAGCTATGGTGGCGGAATGCAGACCATCGTCATCCCCGGACAGCCGGTCATCATCGAAGAAACCGAAACATATTATGAAGACGTGGTGGTCGCAACGGCGCGGCCACGTGTGCGCCATCGGGCAGCGCCACGCCGCGTCGTCCGGGCCCGCCCGCGGCCACGCTGCGTCTGCCGCTAAGCTTCGGTCAGAGCTTCACATTACGGGCAGTGTCGCACCAGCGGCGCTGCCCGTTTCCCGTTTGGACCCGTCTCTATGTTTCAGGCGATACGCCGCCCGGCCCAGACAACCCGCCCAACAATATCGAGCGAGCGCAGATTCACGTCGCGCTCGGTGGGGTAGGCCGGATTATCACTGATGATCGCCACCTGATCGCGCATCGCTGACCGCGCAAGCCGTTTGACCAGCAACAGACCGTCGCGGCGCAGCACATAAATGCCGTCGCGCAACCGCGTCGCAGCGTCGCTATTATCAACCATGATGTCGTCACCATGCGCCAGGGTGGGCGCCATCGAATCGCCTTCGACACCGATGATCGCCAGCCGTTTCGGATCTGCGGCCAGCCGCCGGAGCCACCGCGCGTCGAAGGCAAAGGGTGTTGCCGCGCCCTCCTCTGCCAGCGAACCGCCGCCCGCAGATGCGCCAACTGCGATGCGCGGGACCACCGTCAGCCCATCTTGCCGCCCACGCGCCGCAGGACCGCCCAGTTCGGTTTCATCAACCCCGAAATACTCGGCCAGAATCCTGCGCTCCCGCTCGCCCAGTTTTTTGGGCGATCCGCGCTGGAGAAATTGCTGAATATAGGCCGGGTTGCGACCGATGAGTCGCGACAGCGAGGCGCAATCCTCGCGCCTATTACAAATCAACGCCGAAAGCGCGGCGCGGGCGGGGTCCGAAAACCCATCGGGCGAATGCATATCCACATCGGCACACTAGCAATAGGATTTTTCCTAGACAAGTAGGAAATCACCGACCATTCCCGAGTTCAGCGGGCGACTCGTCGCAGCCTGCATAACCAATGGAAGGAGCCGCGACCCATGCCCCCTGACCGTCCGTTACTCATGCTGATCGAGCGTTACCTGCGCGATACCGGCACCCCGGCAACGCGCTTTGGCCGCGAAGCGGTGCGCGACCCGCGCTTCGTCGAAGACCTGCGCTGCGGAAGAACGCCGGGCTATCGCATTCGTCGCCGTGTGGAACATTTCATGAACATAAGCCAAGGGGATTCTGCATGAGCCGCGCCCGTCACCACTCATCCGCCCGGGTTCTGTGTAGCCGGGCAAAAAATGCGGGCATTAAATCGGGCAATAAATGATCGGGCATTAAACAAATAAAATTGCGCGGCCTTGAAACAACCGAACACCCCGCGATCGAACTACTGGTCCGATCGCGGGGTGTCTCTTTCACGGGCTTTCCGGGGCAGGGTTAGCTCGTGTTGGAGGGCGGATTGACGGTGACGATCGTGCGCGCCCGGAAGCGACCGTAGATCACGATGATTGCGGCGACGCCGGTGATGATGGCGTTGAGCTGCGGCACCAAATCGGGAGCGATATTGATGCCTAACATGCTCAGCAGCGACATGATGAAAGCGACAACGCCGCCTTGGATCGTGAGCGAACTGAGCGGGGTCTTGAACTGGTCGAACATGGCGAACCTCCTGCCCTGGAGCGAGTGCCGGCATGCCTGCCGACGAACGGTTTGCCACCCCTAGACGCACGGGCAGAGGCACCCGCTCTAGCGCCAAGGCGGACCACTTCATTTCCAGTCTCTCACGGATAGCGCCCACCGACTCTTGCTCTGATCGCGCCGCTCGTATCCCTCCAGGTCAACGAGCGTGCAATAGTGGACCTCCTCGGCTTTGGTGTCCGTGGTTTCTTCGACCAGGAGCAACGGCTCCGTCGTCCGACGACGGCGATGGATCGCCCACAGCTTGCGCAGATCGGCCGGATCAAGGTCGCCAAATACCCATCGGAAGCCGGGGACAAGCACGCCTGGCACGCCTGCGATACCGCCATCCGCCAGCTCAACGCGAACGCCGCTATCGACAGGCACGCGGCCTGCTCCCTGCTCGCGCGGATAGGTTGGCTGCCAGGACTTACCGACGATGATCCGACCGATGCTTAAGGGCGCTCCGGTGGGAATGACAAACACCCGAATGTATCGCGAGTTAAAGCCCCCCGGTGAGTGGAACAGGGCGGGACCATTGAGGCTGACTTCATCCTCGCTCGGGAGCACGATCGGCAGCTGGTTTTGGACCACTGTCTCGCCATAGGCCGCGACCCCGCAGGTCATTGACCATTTGGCATCGACGCCCATCGTGACGTTCACCAGCGCAATCGTATCCCAGGCCCGAACAGCGCCAAGGTCGATATCGATCGACGCGGGACCTGCAACAACGCCGGTGTCGCTCCAAATCTCGCGGGGGTGCAGCGACACCAGATTTGCGCCACCGCTGCCGCGATCGATGGTGAGCGAGGGCGCGGCACCGCCGTAAGCGATCTCGAACGGCTCTACGATGATCTGCGCCATTAAAGCCTCCTCAGGACGTTGAGCTGAGTGATACCAACAGCATGCTCGACGCCGCCTCCCAGCACGAACACTTCGCGGGCGGCATAGGCGGCGTGAGCGGGACAGTTGATCGTGATAACCAGGCCTGTGAGGGCGTTGACGTCGACGATACCCGGGATGGTCACGAGCTCTTCAACCATCGTGCCCGCATAAAAGGCGGCAACGGTGTCCGCCACCGCTCCGGCATCGGCCTGGCCGTCGATCCCCGACGCCATCGATACCACCTGCGCAACATCGCCCCATGCTGCACCACCGGCGACTTGCTTGGTCAGTAGCCGCTGCGCCTCTTGCAACCATGATGCATAGGCCGGATCAGGCACTTGCAATGGCCTTTTCCAGAGCGCTGAGGCGCGCCTCCAGTGCCAAGGAACGCCAGTGCATCGCGGCGATCATCAGGCTGTGCAGCTGATCGATCCGCACCCCGTAGCGATCACCTGCCACCAACGTGACCCGCCGTTCGCCCGTCTCGCGCTGCTCGATCCGCTTGATCTGACGCGTCACTCGGCGGTTCAGCAGAACCATCTCGCCATCTTGCTCTATGGCGAACTCAGTTGGTTCGAACACCACTTCCTCGTCATCAAACGCGACATCAGCCATCACGGCCTCGCTCTCGGCCGTCCAGTGATCGTAACAGAGGCAGGCATGCGGTGTGGCGCCCGGTCGGCCGTTACGGCGGATCGGCTCACACAATTTTTCATCGGCAAAGATCGCCCAGACCTGCTGAGCACGAACACCGTAATGGATCCGAGCCTTCTCTCCCTTGTCAGCGACTCGGCCGAGCCATTGGAATGCGCCCAGCTCATCGATTACGCGCAGACCGGCGCGCAGCTCGGCTCCGGAAAAGCCGCCGATCCACTCCTCAGCGCCGACGGCGGCTTCCTCCTCGCAGATGGCTCGACCAAAGGCATCAAGACGTTTCGCGTCGATCTGCCGTCCGGCAAGGCCATTGCCGCGCTCCCATCGACCCCACGCGCCGTGCGCGGGAAACAGGGCATCTTCATCTTCGATGAGGCCGCATTCCACGACGATCTCGAGGATCTGATCAAAGCAGCGCTCGCCGCGCTAATGTGGGGCGGCCGCGTCATCGTCATCTCCACCCATGATGGCGACGACAACTACTTCAACCAGTACATCACCGATGTTCGCGGCAAGAAGCGCGGCGGCCACGTCCTCCGCATTACGCTCAAGGATGCGCTCGCCCAAGGCCTCTACAAGCGCATCTGCCTGATCCAAGGTAAAGCGTGGACGCCTGAGGCTGAAGCGACATGGGAAGCCCAGCTGCGCCATGATTATGGCGACGCCGCCGATGAGGAGCTCGATGTCGTTCCTGCGCGCGGCCGCTCGACCTACCTTCCGCGACCGATAATCGAAGCCTGCCAGCGCGCCGATTATCCCGTCATCCGCAAGGCCTGCCCGCGTGAGTTCGAGCTCCGGCCGATGGACATGCGCGACGATTTCTTCGCCGACTGGTTCGCGGACGAAATCGCACCGCTGATCGAGAAGCTCGATCCTGACCGTGCTACCTTCATGGGGCAGGATTTTGCCCGCTCGGGTGACCTTACCGCGATCGCCATCGGTCAATATGACGAGCTCGGCAATCTCCATTGCCGCTTCATCATCGAGCTGCGCAATGCGCCCTACACCCAGCAGGCGATGCTTATGGAGCAGCTGGTCGAGGAGGTGCCGCTGTTTGCGTGCGCCTATCTCGACGCGCGCGGCAACGGCAACCAG
>JANOPV010000234.1:0-14245 GCA_031422035.1 Sphingomonas sp.
CAATTTTGATCGCTCGGCAATTATTGGCTACGAAGTAACCGAACAGCGTGGTCGCACCCAATGGATCGACCCGACCTACCGGGAACTGGCATCGGTCCTCGACGATAGCTTTGGCGCGTCAAACTGGGGCATCTCCAGCCGTGATCGCGCCGGGCGGCGGTTTGTCATCTATGCCGCAACCCCGAACCAGCCGGGCTCTTTCTTCCTCTTCAACACACAGAGCGGCCAGATGCGGCCACTGGGCAATGTCTTCAATCATGTCGGCATGACCGAAATGAACCGGGTCAGCGCGTTCCGCTATACCGCCAGTGATGGCGAAAGCATCGAAGCGGTGATGACCATGCCGCGCCATCGGCGGCAGACGCAGAACCTGCCGCTGGTCATCATCACCCACGGCGGCCCTTTCGGTCCCCGCGATGAGGTCGGCTATGACGCTTGGGCCCAGGCGGTTGCAGAACTGGGCTATGTCGTGGTTCAGCCTAACTATCGCGGTTCGGGCGGCTATGGTCGCCGGTTCCAGCAGATTGGCCGCGACAACGGCTTTGGCTTGCGCATGCAAGACGATCTGAACGACGTCATCACCCATCTGGCTGGCCAGGGCACGATTGATCCAACCCGCGTCTGCATGATGGGCTGGTCCTAGGGCGGCTATGCCTCGGCCCGCGCGGCCCAGCGCGATGCCGATAAATATCGCTGCACGATTGCCGGGGCGGGCGTTTACGACCTCGCCATGATGCGTGAATTCGATGTTACCTATCTGGGTAATTTCGGGTCCAATTACCTGTCGCGCGGCGCGTCAGAACTCAACGCTGTGTCGCCTGCTCGCAACACCGATGGGCGCTGGGCCCCAATCATGATCGTCCATGGCGTGCGCGATGCGCGCGTGCCGGTCGCCCAGGCGCGGACACTCGTTGCCCGCCTGCGCGGTTCAGGCAAGCGTGAAGGGCAGGATTATGAATATATCGAACAGCCGCAGAACACGCATAATCTCAACTATGACGATGTGCATACCGAATGGCTCGAAGGGGCGGCGCGCTGGCTGAACCGCTGGAACCCCGCTTACACCGACCGCGATACCGATCGCCCGGTGCCGCTGGTGCCAGAGGGTGAACGGCCAGTTCCACGTCGGCAATAATTGCGGGCTTTCGGCGCAACGTTTACGGGGGGGATGGGCAACCATCCCCCTTGTGCGTTTCGGCACGTTTTTTTCACCACTTCGCGCTAAATAGCAGGTGATGGAAAATGCGCTTACCATGGATCAGCCGTCGCTGACGCCAGCCTATCCGGGCGCCAGCGGCACTTCGCTGCCGGGCGCAGTGCGCTTGCTAACCCTTGCTGAGGTATCGCCGGCTGACCGTCACGCATGGCATGATCTCGGCACCGATGCCGCGGATAAGAACGCCTTCGCAGACCCCGAACTGGTCATCGCGGGCCTAACCCATGTTAGCAGCGGCGATGTCCGTCTAGCGTTTGTCAACGCGCGCGGTGGCCAGCTTATCGGTGTTGCGCCGCTCGTCATAGCAACCCAACTCGGCCGGTTTCCGCTCCGCCACATTCGGTTATGGGACCATCCCAACAGCTTTTGCACCGCCGTCCTGATCCGCGAGGGTCACGGCCACGCCTTTTGGTCCATCCTGTTCGCAGCGTTGGCCGCCGATCCCGGTTGGGCACGATCATGCGCGGTCGCGTTGCCCATGCTGCCCTATGATAGCCAGGCATTTGAAAGTCTCAGCCGAGTCGCTGCGGCGCGGAACTGGGCGCTAACAATCGTCGAAGACCATGCCCGCGCCCTCGCCAACGGGACCGAATCGTTGGACGGCTATTGGGACACTCATGTCCGGGCAAAAAAGCGCAAGGAAATCCGTCGCCAATCGGCCCGGCTGGCGGAACTGGGCACGGTTGTGGTCGATGAACTCACGGACAGCGACGACATCATTCCGTGGATCACTGAATTTTTAACGCTCGAACACAGCGGGTGGAAGGGGGCCGCTGGTTCAGCACTCGCCGCTGCCCCCGGCACCGACGGCTATTTTCGCGCCGTCGTCACCGCCGCCCACACATCAGGGCGCTTGTGCTTCGTCGCGCTCCGGCTTGACGGGCGCGCCATCGCCATGCTCGTCACCCTGCTTGCCGGAGAGGCGGCTTTTTCGTTCAAAACGGCCTATGATGAGGCGCTTGCCCGCTTCTCGCCCGGCGTCTTGATCCAGCGCGATAACCTCCCAATCCTCGCTCGACGCCACGTTGCCTGGGCCGACAGCTGCGCCGCGCCCGACCATCCGATGATCGACAGCCTGTGGGCCGAACGCCGGATGCTTGGCACGGTCGTCGTCGCTTTGCCCGGTTGGCGGAACCAGATAACAGTCAACATGTATCGCTCTGCACTTTATGGCTGGCGGCAGCTAAAGCGCCTGCGTCGGTCCGCTGGGGACCATCAATGACGACGACACTGGCCACCGGCCCTGCCTTTCTGGCTGATGCACATGCCGCGGTTGCTGCGGCCTATCCGCTCGCCCCGACCCTGTTCGACCACCAGCTGGTTGACCATCCGCTGCTGTCGCTTGATGCGCTCGCTACGCTAGCGGAGGCGCTGCCCGACAGCGATGTCGAATATAACCGCGCCGATCTGCCCATCGGCATCGCCCCGGAAGATATTCCGGGCAATGGCCTCAGCATTGGCGATACCATTCGCACCATCGCTGATAATGGCAGCTGGGCGGTGCTCAAATTCATTGAACAGCGCCCGGACTATCGCGGGCTGCTACAGGGGTTGCTGGCGGAGCTCAAGCCGCTGGTGGAGGCGCGGACCGGGCCGATGCTGACGCTTCAGGGCTTCATCTTTGTCTCGTCACCCGGCGCGATCACGCCCTTCCATTTTGATCCCGAACACAATATCCTGCTTCATCTGCGCGGCGACAAGGTGATGACCGTCTATCCCGCTGGCGACGCGCGCTTTGCTCCCCCTGCGGAACATGAGCGCTACCACACCGGTGGCCATCGCAATCTGCCGTGGCGCGACGAGTTCGCCGGACAGGGGTTCGCCGCGCAGCTGACGCCCGGCAAAGCCTTGCTGGTGCCCGTCATGGCCCCGCATTTCGTCAAAGTCGGCGCGGACCCTGCCATCTCGCTGTCGATCACCTGGCGCTCGGAATGGAGCTATCGGGAGGCGGAGGCCCACGCCGCCAACCGCTGGCTGCGCGCCCGCGGCCTCAGCCCCGCCATGCCGCCGCGTTGGCCAGCGCACGCCCGCGCCAAAAGCATTGCCTGGCGCGCCGCCCGCCGCCTGCATTTAGTCGCATAAAATGAACGTAATCGTTCATTAATAAGTGCAAAACATGCGTGGGTACTTCCACGAAGCTTTTCATTTATACACATTCCCGCTATGCGCCCGCCAGCACTGCTGCTGCGACAGGACAGAATATTCCGGATGGCTAAAGAAGAACTTCTCGAAATGCGCGGTCAGGTGGTTGAGCTTTTGCCCAACGCCATGTTCCGCGTCCGCCTCGAAAATGACCACGAGGTCCTCGGCCACACCGCTGGCAAAATGCGCAAGAACCGCATCCGCGTCTTGGTCGGTGACGAGGTTCAGGTCGAACTCACGCCCTATGACCTGACCAAAGGGCGCATCACCTACCGCTTTAAGTGAGCGCAGTGCCGCCGCTACTGGTGCTGGCTTCCGCATCGCCTCGACGGCGCGACCTGCTCGCCCAGATCGGCATTACGCCGGCATTTTATGCGCCAGCCAACATCGACGAAGGCGCCGCTAAGGGCGAACGCCCGCTGCCCTATGCGCAGCGCATGGCCCGCGAAAAGGCTGAGGCTGCGGCCCCAGTTCATCCGGGCCACATCATACTCACCGCCGATACCGTCGTCGCGCTTGGTAGCCAGATAGTGCCGAAAGCCGAAACCGATAGCGAGGTCGCCGACTGCCTGCGCCGCCTGTCCGGCCGCCGCCACCGGGTCATCAGCGCGGTCGCAGTAGCGGACGCAGCAGGGCAAATCCGCGAACGACACAGCGTATCCATCGTCACCTTCGATCAGCTGTCACCTGCGGACATCGCGGGCTATGCGCAATCAGGCGAAGGGATCGGCAAGGCTGGTGGCTATGCTATTCAGGGTCGCGCCGCCAGGTTCGTCCGCTTCATCAGCGGCAGCTACACCGGCATCGTCGGCTTGCCGCTGCGCGAGACCGCGGCACTCCTGCGTGCCAGCGGCTACCCGCTTGACTGAGTGGTTGTTTGAGGACGGCATCGGCGAACGCCGCGCTGCTTTGGTGATAGATGGCCAAATCGTCTGCGCTCGGATTGAGCGTGATGGCAAAGGCGCGCGTGCCGGGGCGATTGTCGGCGCCAGGATCATCGACCGCGCAGAGAAGTCAGCGCGACTAACCTCTGGTGAGGAGGTTTACCTCGCCAAGCCGCCAGCCGCAGCCAACGGTGATGCGTGCCGTGTTCATATCCTGCGTGAGGCGCTGCTGGAGTCGAATAGCCGTAAACGCGCAACTGCCGAGGCTGTAGCGCCTGATTTCGAGTTAACCTCGGGACTTGACCTCAGGAGCCAGCTTGCCGCAACCGGCATAGCTTGCCGGGTGATTTCAGCCCATGAGCCGGACCTGTTGTCTCAACATGGTTGGGGCGATGTGATCGACGAAGCGGCCACCGGACTTATCCCGTTCGAGGGTGGATTGCTGCGGCTTACATTGACGCCTGCCATGGCCGTGTTTGATGTCGATGGAACAACAAACAGCCTGTCGCTCGCGCTCAATGGCGCGACAGCAACCGCAGCTGCGGTCCGACGGCACGGCATCGGCGGCAATGTAATCGTTGATCTGCCAACTCTGTCGAACCGCGACCAGCGCATGGCGGTCGCCGCAGCATTTGACCGGGCGATGGACATCGCTGACAGCGCCTATGAGCGTACCGCCATCAATGGCTTTGGCCTGCTGCAGATCGTGCTGCCCCGCCGCAAACCAAGCTTACCCGAGCTTGTGCAGTTCGAGCGCATCGCAACCTCAGCGCTTGCCCTACTCCGCCAAGCGGAACGTTCGCGTAGCGTTGGGAAACTAGCGCTAACAGCACATCCTTCGGTGATCGGCTGGTTAGTGGACCGCAAAACCCTGACCGAGGAACTGACTCGGCGAACTGGCCAGCTTGTAACCTTGCACCCGGACGCAGCACTTGCCATTGACTCTGGCCATGCCCAGTAATCGAAAATCCTGCGCGCTATGCGACAAACCAATCGACCCTGCATTCCGGCCCTTCTGTTCGCGGGGGTGCCGCGATCGTGATCTCAACGCCTGGTTCGACGAGGGCTATAGAATCGCAGCGCCGCTTGACGTGGAGGACGGTGAGACCCCGGATCCTGAGGCGGACTGAAGAATTTAGGCTGGACAGCGCCGTTAAGCCCCCCCTATAGGCGCTCGTCCATCGCTGGTTGTGCGCCAGTATTATGGTCTGAATGCCCGGATAGCTCAGCTGGTAGAGCAGCGGATTGAAAATCCGCGTGTCGGTGGTTCGAATCCGCCTCCGGGCACCATTCCCCAGTCCTAACTGGCAAGGCTGCAACTGGGTGTGGTGAATTTGCCCTGCAAACGCTATGGCTCGCACCCGCAACGTCGGCTGCTTGGCAGACCGGCCCATTTTAGCGGCAGAGTGGTCGAAACGGCCATAAAATGCCGAGCCCACGCCCGTGCGCCCATTGGCGGCAATCAGATTGAGTAACATGCCTTTTTCATCACTCCCTGCGCCCCTGCAAACCGCGATCGTCGAACGGGGTTATGAAACGCCGACCCCAGTGCAAGCCTCAGTCATCGAACCTGAGGCAATCGGGCGCGACCTCATCGTCTCGGCGCGGACGGGATCGGGCAAGACCATCGCCTTCGGACTATCCATTGGCCTAGAGCTTCTGGCGGACGACGCGCCGCTGCCATCTGCCGGGCCACCGCTGGCCCTGGTCATTGCGCCGACGCGAGAACTTGCCTTGCAGGTTAGTCGGGAACTGGAATGGCTCTACGCCGGAACAGGCGCCCGGATCACAACCTGTGTCGGGGGTATGGATCCGTCGAAAGAACGTCGAGCGCTGTACCACGGTACGCACTTCATCGTTGGCACCCCGGGCCGCCTGCGCGATCACCTTGAACGCGGGGCGCTCGATTTGTCAGCGCTAAGATTTGTGGTGCTAGATGAAGCCGATGAGATGCTCGACATGGGCTTTCGTGAGGATCTCGAACAGATACTCGATGCGACGCCTGGTGAGCGGCGGACGCTCCTCTTCTCGGCAACCATGCCAAAGCCCATCGTCGCGCTGGCGAAGCGCTATCAGCGCGATGCCTTGCGCATTTCCACGGTCGACGATGGCCGCGGGCATGGCGATATTTCATATCAGGCGGTGGCAGTTTCGCCCGCTGACATCGAAAATGCAGTCATCAACCTCTTGCGCTTTCATGAAGCGGAAACGGCGATGCTGTTCTGCGCAACGCGCGACAATGTCCGGCACCTCCATGCGGCGCTGGTCGAACGCGGCTTTGCGGCAGTGGCATTGTCCGGTGAGCATAGCCAGAACGAGCGCAACCACGCCCTTCAAGCGCTTCGCGACAAGCGCGCGCGGGTTTGTGTTGCCACCGATGTAGCAGCGCGCGGAATCGATGTGGCATCGCTCAGCCTGGTTATCCACGTCGAGATACCAAGGGACGCAGAAATTCTGCAGCATCGGTCAGGTCGCACGGGCCGTGCGGGGAACAAAGGCACTGCGGTGCTGATCGTGCCCTTCCCCCGCCGACGCCGGGTTGAATCGATGCTCAAAGGCGCACGTATCAATGCCGAATGGGTATCCGTGCCATCGCCAGAGGCCATCCGCGCCAGGGACGGTGAGCGGTTACTGGAAATTCTGCTGGAACCGATCGAGCCGACAGATGTCGAACGTGTACTCGCCGCAGATCTGATCGAACAAAAAACCGCCGAGCAATTGGCATTTGCGCTGGTCCGGGCCCATGCCAGTCGCCTGCCCGCGCCAGAAGAACTTATCGACCTGTCAGCAGCATCGCGCGATGGCGGCGACGGTCGAAACGCAGCGGCGCATCATCGCCCGGGCTTTGACGATGTCGTCTGGTTCCGGATGGACATTGGCCGCCGCCACAATGCTGACCCACGATGGCTGATGCCATTATTGTGTCGGCGCGGACACCTGACGCGAAACGAGATTGGCGCGATTCGGATTGCGGCCAATGAGACATATTTCCAAATACCACGCGCCATTGCTGCGCGGTTCCAAGCGTCGGTGCAGCGGACCAGCACGCCCGACCGCGACGATGAGGGTGGGATCGCTATCGAACTAGCCCCCGACACCATTCGTGACACACCGCGCCAGCCACATGGCCGCCCGAACAGTCCGCCGGTCAATCGCGCGCCGCCGCGTGCTGGCGGATTTCGGCAAGGCGGCAAGCCTAGCGGCAAAGGCCCACGGCCGCGGTGAGTGCCGGATTGCGCATATTGGTGGATGCTGATGCGTGCCCGGTGAAAGACGAGATTTACAAGGTCGCGTTTCGCTATGCTGTGCCAGTTACGGTCGTCAGCAACAGCCGGATACGGCTGCCGGAACATCCTCTGATTGAACGGAAAATTGTCAGCGATGGGTTTGATGCGGCGGACGATTGGATTGCGGACAATAGTGAAATGAAGTGCTTGGTGGTGACAGCCGATATTATTCTGGCGGATCGGTGCCTGAAGACTGGGGCGGGCGTCCTCGGCCCGACTGGCCGGATTTTTACCAATGATTCCATAGGGTCAGCGCTAGCAACCCGGGCGATCATGGTGGATTTACGCGCTGGCGGTGATGTGATTGGCGGCCCTTCAGCATTCACTAAGGCCGACCGTTCGCGATTCCTGTCGACGCTCGATACAATGGTCGTCCAGATGCAGCGGCGACTATCGTGCTGAATCTGTCCGACATCCTCGTCAGGCTTGGCGGCCGAACGATCATCGACAATGCCACGGCGAAACTGCCCCCGCGCGGTCGGATCGGCCTGATCGGACGCAATGGCGCCGGTAAATCAACGTTGGTCAAGGTCATTGCCGGGATGCTGGAGCCCGATGGCGGGCAAGTGACGATGCCGCGCGGCACCCGGCTGGGCTACATCGCACAAGATGCCCCGGGCGGCAGCGCGACGCCGTTTGAGACCGTGCTGGCGGCGGACCATGAGCGCGCCGCGCTGATGATCGAGAGCGA
Organism: Sphingomonas sp.; assembly: GCA_031422035.1. Taxonomy (GTDB): domain Bacteria; phylum Pseudomonadota; class Alphaproteobacteria; order Sphingomonadales; family Sphingomonadaceae; genus Sphingopyxis. The sequence goes on from JANOPV010000234.1 coordinate 8,221, forward strand.
GACGGTCACCGACCTAGACCGGATGGCCGACGTCCATGAGCGGTTGATTGCGATTGACGCCTATACCGCCCCCGCCCGCGCCGCACGGATCCTCGTTGGGCTAGGCTTTGACGAGGAAGCCCAGCAACGCCCGCTGGAGAGCTATTCGGGAGGCTGGCGGATGCGGGTCGCGCTGGCCTCGCTTTTATTCTCCGCGCCCGATTTGCTGCTGCTTGATGAGCCATCGAACCATCTCGATCTGGAGGCGGTGCTGTGGCTGGAGGATTTCCTGAAATCTTATCCCGCGACTATCCTGCTCGTCAGCCATGAACGCGACTTCCTCAACAATGTCGTCGACCATATCCTGCACCTGACCGGCGGTAAGCTGACACTCTATCCCGGCGGCTATGATGCGTTTGAGCGGCAACGCGCCGAACGGCAGGCGCAGATTGCGTCGGCCCGGACCAAGCAGATGGCCGAGCGCGACCGGTTGCAGGATTATGTCGCGCGCAACTCCGCCCGTGCGTCCACCGCCAAACAGGCGCAATCGCGGGCCAAGGCGCTGGCGAGGATGCAGCCGATTGCCGAGCTGATCGACGACCCGTCGCTGAGTTTCGATTTTCCCGATCCCGATGAACTGCGCCCACCGCTGATTACGCTCGACATGGCCAGTGTTGGCTATGGCGGCAACCCGGTGCTGGAGCGGCTGAACCTGCGGCTCGACCCTGAGGAGCGGATCGCGCTGCTGGGACGCAACGGCAATGGGAAGACCACGCTCGCTCGCCTGTTGGCCGCGCAGTTAAAACCAATTGAGGGCGCAATGGCTGCGTCTGGCAAGATGCGGGTCGGATACTTTACCCAATATCAGGTTGAGGAGCTGGACCGTTCTGAAACGCCGCTGGCGCATATGACCCAGCTGATGAAGGGTGCGACGCAGGGTGCGGTGCGGGCGCAATTGGGACGGTTCGGTTTTTCCGGGTCCAAGGCGATGACCGAGGTGGGCAAATTGTCCGGCGGCGAACGCGCGCGGCTCGCCCTCGCGCTCATCACCCGCGACGCGCCGCACATGCTGATCCTTGATGAGCCGACCAACCATCTGGATGTCGACGCGCGCGAGGCCCTGATCCAGGCGCTAAATGCCTATTCGGGCGCGGTGCTGATCGTCAGCCATGATCGGCACATGTTGGAAATGACTGCTGACCGGCTGGTGCTGGTTGCCGATGGCACGGCGGAGGATTTTGACGGATCAATTGAGGATTATATCGCGCTGATCCTCGCCAAAGAGCCCGCGGACAATGGCCGCGGCAAGGCGAGCGGCGACGGCCAAGGCGGCAATCGCAAGGAACAGCGCCGATTGGCGGCGGAAGCCCGCGAGAAAGAGCAAGTGCTGCGGAAAGCCGCTTTTGCAGCCGAACGCGATCTGGAGCGGCTCAACGCGACGCTCAGCACCATCGACAAGGCCATGTTCGACCCGTCGAAGGCGGACGCGGCACTCGCCAAGCTATCGATGACCGACCTGATGAAAAAGCGCGCCGAAATGCAGAGCAAGATTACGGTTGCCGAAGCGACGTGGCTGGCGGCGACTGAGGCGTTGGACGGGGTGGTGGTTTGATGGCGACTTGCTGGAAAATTTGCGCGTCGTTGCAAGCGTAACGAAGTAATCCAGTGCTGCGTAAACCGCTCTGGATTGCTTCCCCCGGATAATGTCCGGGGTCGCAATGACGGGCCGTGAATTCAGTCTGCCGTCTGTTCCCGCCGCATCAGCGCTTGGCGCGCCAAGGCGCCGATATAACCGGGGTCGATCGTGCCGAGGATGACGTAGCTGCCATCCTCCTGCCGCTGCAGGACACCCATTTCGCCTTCGCTCAGCGTTAGCCCCATGGCGAAGAAGATATTGCCGATATGGCTGACAAAAACGGTGTTGTCGGTGGCGCGCGGCAGGCTGGCGAGCACGGCATTCATTTCTGCGCCGGAAACGATGACCGTCCTTGCCGCATTATTGTCGTGGTGCATCAAGCGCGGTTCGACCGTGTAGCGATTGAAGATGAAGCGCGCGGTTTCGGTGGCGCGGCACATCTCGCTTGAGAGCACCTGCCCGATTGGCCATTCGAGCGCGCGGATAGCGACGCCGGTTTCTGCGGCTCCGGCGATGCCCGCGACCGAGAGGTTGCGCTGGGCGTTGCAGTCATTCGCCGGGCGGCTGTAATCGTCGCCGCGCGATGGCACCTCGGTGCGTTCATGGCGCATAATAATGACGAGCCCGCCAGCGCGGAGCATGGTTGAGAGCGCATCGCGGCCCAGCGCCCGATTTTCCAACCGCATGACGGGTTGTGGGGATGGCGGTGGGGGCGCTGGGGCCAGCTCAGGCGAGGTTGGAGCCGGAATCGTGGGCATAACTGGCACTGCCGGTCTAGCCGCCTGCTGCGCATAAACCACCGTACCCATTGTGATGCAGCCCGCAATCATCGCCGCCAACATCGTTTTGCCTAAACGCATCTTGCCCTCCGCTTTACGTCGAATGATATAGTGTTACTCAGCCCCATTCGGAACGCAACCCCATAGTCAGCGTCGCACAGGATATTGCCACGGGACGACGACACGGGCATGGCTACTCCATCCTCACCATGACGCAAATGACCTGCCATGAACTTTGAATTGCCATGAACTTTGAACTGAACGAAGATTTCCGGATGCTGCGCGACCTGGTTCAGCGGTTCGTCCGTGACGAGCTGATGCCGCTGGAGGCCGCCGTGCTGGCGCGTGAGCTCGACGGCGGCAATGGTGACCTGACCCATGCGGAACGCGCTAAGCTCGACATCGTCAGCAAGGATATGGGGCTGTGGAGCCTCGACGCGCCGGAGGACGTCGGCGGGCTGGCCCTGCCCTATGTGGCGCTGGTGGCGGTCAATGAGGCGTTGGGGTCGACGGTTGCAAAATATACATTGCCGCCGGATTCGCCCAATTTGCGGATGCTTGCGGCGACAGTGAATGACCAGCAGCGCGAGGCGTATCTGGCCCCTTATGTGCGGGGCGAAACGATCTCAGCCATCGGCATTTCGGAGCCGGGCGCGGGGTCTGATCCTGCCGGCATGAAGACACGGGCGGTGCTGGCCGAGGATGGCAGTGGCGACTGGATCATCACCGGCCGCAAAATCTGGATCACCCGCGCCGACGAGTGTGATTTCACCATATTGATGGCGATCACTGACTCTGAGAAGGGCGCGAAGGGCGGCATGAGTGCGTTCCTTGTCGATCGCCATGCGCCGGGGTTCAGCGTGCTGCGGCGCATCCCAATGGTCGGCGGCGAGTTTACCTATGAAGTCGCGCTCGACGGTTGCCGGGTTGAGGGATGGAAGCTACTCGGCACCGAAGGCAATGGCTTTGGCCCGATGCAATTGCGCCTCGGCACGCGGCGGATGGAGATGGCCGCTTGGGCCATTGGCGCTGGGCAGCGGGCGCTTGACATGATGATCGAATACGCGCCGCAACGCAGCACATTCGGTCAAAAATTATCGCAGCGGCAGTCGATCCAGTGGTGGGTCGCAGACGGCGCGACCAAGCTGCACGCGGCGCGGCTGATGGCGTATGATTGCGCATGGAAACTGGACCAACAGATTGACGTGCGATCGGAGATTTCGATGCTCAAAATATTCGCGATTGAAGCAGCGCAGGAAATTATCGACCATGCGATGCAATGCTTCGGCGGCATGGGGATGACCCGCGAAATGCCATTGCATCTGCTTGCCGGGCGGGTCAGGACGATGCGAATCTATGATGGTCCGTCGGAGGTGCACCGGATGGTGATCGCGCGTAATATGATGAACACCCGCTGATGTCGGCGCTCGTAAGCCGGTCCACTCGCGGCCATGTGGCGGAGGTGATATTCAGCCATCCGCCGCATAATCATGCGACCGTAGAGGTTCTGCGCGCCTTGGCCGATGCACTGGACGCGATAGACGCGGACACCGAAATCCGGGCGACGGTGCTGTCATCGGAGGGACGAATCTTCTGTGCAGGCGCCGACCTTGCCACCAAGGGCGGCTTTGGTGGGAGCGGTGAGGGCGATCCGCTTGATGAGTTTTACGCGCAGGCGCTGCGCATATTTGCGGCGAAAAAGCCGATGGTGGCGGCAGTGCAAGGCGCGGCGATTGGTGCCGGGCTGGGATTGGCCTGTGTTGCCGATTTTCGGGTGGCATCCCCAGAGGCGCGCTTCTCCGGCAATTTCACTCGGTTAGGGTTCCATCCCGGCTTTGGCCTGACGGTTACCCTGCCCAGATTGATAGGCTTGCAGCGCGCGAGCGAGATGTTCCTGACATCGGCGCGGTATAAGCCTGAAGAGGTTGCGGGCTGGGGCCTAGTGGACCGGATTTCGGCCACAGGCGGCGCACTGGACGGGGCACATGCGCTGGCGGCTGAGATTGGCGGCAATGCGCCGCTCGCGGTGCAATCGACACGTGAGACGCTGCGCGCGGGGCTAGCAGAGGCGGTGCGCGAGCAACTGAAACGGGAGCATGGCGAGCAGAAGTGGCTGCAGGCGACGGCGGACTATGCTGAGGGCGTGGCGTCGGTGTTTGAGCGGCGTGAGGCGCAGTTTACCGCGAGCTGAGTGCGGATCAAGCGATCGACAAAAGCGCCTTGAGCGGCACCGACGTATCGGCCAGCTTGGCGGGATCGATGACAAGACAGGCCTCGATCAGCCGCCGCCCCTGCGCATAATCGCGGACCATGTTGACGCAATCGAGCGCTACCAACCTGCCGTCCCGCAGATACGCCACCGAGAAGGACCGCGTCGCCGGATCACCGCGCAGAATGGCGTGATCGTGCCCGGTGGAGAGGCCGATCGTTTGGAGCTTCAAATCATATTGGTTCGACCAAAACCACGGGGTCGCTTCATGTGGGCGCGGCGTTCCCGCTATGCTGCGAGCGGCGGTCGTCGCCTGATCATTGGCGTTTTGGACGGATTCGATCCTCGCAAGTCCAGCATCGGGGGCGAAGCGGGTGGCCTGCGCCGCGCCGTCACCGACCGCATAAATGTCGGGGAGCGAGGTCCGGCAGAGATCATCGACCAGCACGCCGCCAAGCGCGCCGGTTGCCCCGGCGGCGAGCAGCGGTGCGACAGCGGGGATAATGCCGATCCCGACGATGACGATGTCCGCGGGCAAATATTGGCCGTCGCTGAGCGTAACGCCGGTGACACGACCCGCGTCTCCCACCAGCGTGTCGACGCCGATGCCCGTCAACAGGGTAACACCGTGGGCGCGATGTTCAGCCTCGTAAAAGTCGGACAGCGCTGCCCCCGCTACCCGGGCGAGAATACGCGGCAGCGCTTCGACCAACGTCACTGCTTTGCCGCGCTTGTTCAGGACCGCAGCTGCTTCCAGCCCGATATAACCGCCGCCGACGACAAGAACGCGGCTGGCGGCGGGGAGTTCGGCGGCCAGCGCATCGACATCAGCGCGGGTGCGGATGACATGCACGCCAGCGAGATCAGCCCCCGCGCAGTCGAGGCGGCGCGCATCACTCCCTGCGGCCCAGATCAGGCTGCCATAGCCAAGGGTCGTACCAGTCGCGGTTGTTACCCGATGCGCAACTGGATCGACCGCCACCACCTCAGTCCCGCCAAGCATCGCGACATCGCGCTCGGCCCAGAAAGCAGCTGGTCGGAGTAGCATTCGTTCCCAAGGCTTGTCGCCGGCCAGATAGTCCTTGGACAGGGGCGGTCGTTCATAAGGCAGTTCCGCCTCTCGCCCGGCAATCACGACACTGCCGACGAAGCCCGCCTGTCGCAGGCCGATGGCTGCTTGCGCTCCGGCATGGCCACCGCCGACGATGAGGGCATCAAAATTCGACATCGGCACAATGCATGTGCGCGAGCGCGGGAACAGGCAAGTTTTATAACGCCATAAGAATCGCAAGCGATCTCCGGTTTACGGCCCCTTAATATTGCGGTGTCATGACAGTCATATGCAAAGCCAAAGCATGGCCCCTCCCTGGGTCTGCTGGCGATGCTCCGGAGTGAGGTTTTGGACCAGCGGCACTTTCGCCA
>JANOPV010000235.1:0-2133 GCA_031422035.1 Sphingomonas sp.
GTCGAAGCCATGGCGACCGCCATGTTCAGCGCGACCCCGGTTGCCGCGCCCGATCAGGAGGGCATGCATATCGGCCCGGTGGTCAACAAGGCGCAGTTCGAAAAGATTCAGGGGCTGATTCAGCAAGCCATTGACGAGGGCGCAACCGTGCTAACCGGCGGCACCGGCCTGCCCGACAGTGTCAATCGCGGCTATTATATCCGCCCGACCGTGCTGACCGACGTGACGCCAGACATGACCATCTATCGCGAAGAAACCTTTGGCCCGGTCGCCACCATCACCAGCTATGGCGACCTCGACGAAGGCATCGCGATGGCCAATGACACCGAATATGGCCTCTCCGCCACCGTCACCGGCGATCCTGGAGCTGCCAAATCAGTGGTTGGCCGCCTGCGCGCCGGCCTGGTCACCGTCAACAGCTGGGGTCCGAACACCAACGCGCCGTTCGGCGGCTATGGCAAATCGGGCAATGGCCGCGAATATGGCGAATATGGCTTGCGCGACTTCATGGAAGTGAAGACCATCGTCGGCGCGTAACACGGCGCTATGTTGCGCCCCGTTGCGGGAGAATGGCGATGCTTGATCGGCGTGGGTTTCTGGGCGCGGGGGCGGCAGCTGCGGCGGTGACCGCCACCGGCGGCTGGGCGCAGACCGCTCTGCCCGCAGCACCAGCGCTGTCTGACATCGCGATATTACGTGGGGCGCTGGTGCTTCATCCGGGGCTATACCGCTATCGCAGCCCGTCAGACACGGCGCGCGCGCTTGATCGGCTCGAAGCTGATTGGGAACGAGGGCCAACGCCGCGCGAGCATTTCCTCAATCTCGCCCGCTTTCTGGCGCAAATCCAATGCGGGCATAGCTATCCTAATTTCTTCAACCAGCGGCGGCCGGTGCAAGACGCATTGTTCACCGACCTGCCGCGCGTGCCGTTCACGTTTCGCTGGATCGGTGATGAAATGGTGATCACGGGCAACGCAGGCGGTGGTACCGAGCCGGTCGTCGGCACCGTTGTTTCGCGACTCAATGGCCGTCGCCCTAGGGATATAGTGCGCCAACTGCTGCCATTTACGCGCGCGGATGGCGGCAATGACGGCAAACGCCGCGCTTTGCTTGAAATGCGCGGCGATAGCTGGCTGGAGCCGTTCGACATTTACCATGGCCTGCTGTTCGGTGGCGGGACAGCGGACAGGATCAGGATTGTCGGTCGGCTGCCAAACGGGCAGCGATTCGAGCAGGAAGTAGGGTCGGCGACTAGCGACAGCCGCATGACCAGCGCCGCGGTCAACCGGCAAAGCAATGGCCCCGTCTGGCAATGGACCGAGCGCCGCGATGGCGTGCCCGTCCTCACGATGGCGAACTGGGGGCTGTATAACAGCAGCTGGGATTGGCGGGCGTGGCTGGATGAGCGGCTGTCGTCACTGCCACGCAGCGGCAAACTGGTTGTAGACATCCGCGATAATGAAGGCGGACTGGATTGCGGCGACACTATCCTCGCTCGGCTCACCGACCGCGACTTAAACCTTGCGGCCTATGAACGGCGGGTGCGGTTTCGGACCACGCCCGCTGCCCTCAACCCCTATCTCGATACATGGGACGACAGTTTCCGCACCCTGGGGGAGAATGCGGAGGGGGTCGGCGGCGGGTTCTACCGGCTGCCGCAGGTCGAGGGTAGCGGCCTAATCCCCGCGCGTGGGCCACGCATAAACCCGCGCGTTGCCGTCCTGACGTCGCCGGTGAATAGCAGCGCGACGTTCCAATTTGCCGCCCGCTGCCGCGACACCGGGCTAGCCCGGCTGTTCGGCGGCACCACCGGGGGCAATCGGCGCGGCATCAATGGCGGCGCGTTCTTCTTCGTCCGGCTGCCCGAGAGCGGCCTGGAGTTTGACCTGCCGCTGATTGGCACATTTCCAGCAACGCCGCAGCCCGATGCCGGCATTGTTCCTGATGTATCGGTGGACCCGACTATCGCTGACATTGCTGCAGGCCGCGACCCGGTGCTGGCAGCGGCTATCGATTGGCTCAACCGCAGCTAGTCACCCCCGCCCCAGCAGGAATACCGCATGTTCGGCGAACAGATTAGCCGACAAGGCACGGCGAGGTCGGTCGCCGGTCAGAAACCATTGCCCGTCGATG
>JANOPV010000236.1:0-2775 GCA_031422035.1 Sphingomonas sp.
ACTGTTCAGTGAGGCTGGGCTGCCCGACGGCCTCCTGCAAGTCGTCCATGGCGACAAAGCGATGGTCGACGCGATCCTCGATCATCCGGCCATCGGCGCGATCAGCTTCGTCGGCAGCTCCGACATCGCCCATTATGTCTATAATCGCGGCGTCGCCAACGGCAAGCGCGTGCAGGCGATGGGCGGGGCGAAGAACCACGGCATCGTCATGCCCGATGCCGATCTCGATCAGGTGGTCAATGACCTGAGCGGCGCAGCGTTCGGCTCAGCAGGCGAACGCTGCATGGCGCTGCCGGTGGTGGTGCCGGTGGGCGAGAAAACCGCCAATGAATTGCGCGAGGCCATGCTGCCCGCGATTGCCAAGCTGCGGCTTGGCGTGTCGAGCGATCCTGACGCGCATTATGGCCCGGTCATCAACGCGGCGCACAAGCAACGGGTGGAGAACTGGATCCAGACCGGGGTCGATGAAGGCGCGGAGCTGGTGGTCGATGGGCGCGGGTTCACCCTGCAGGGGCATGAGGGCGGGTTCTTTGTCGGGCCCAGCCTGTTCGATCATGTGAAGCCGCATATGCAGAGCTATAAGGAAGAGATTTTCGGCCCAGTGCTCCAGATCGTCCGTGCCGCGAATTTCGAGGAGGCGCTCGCGCTGCCCAGCCAGCATCAATATGGCAATGGCGTCGCCATCTTCACGCGCAACGGGCATGCAGCGCGCGAATTTGCGGCCCGCGTCAATGTCGGCATGGTCGGCATCAACGTACCGATCCCGGTGCCGGTCGCCTACCACACCTTTGGCGGTTGGAAGCGCAGCGCGTTCGGCGACACCAACCAGCACGGCATGGAAGGCGTGAAATTCTGGACCAAGGTCAAGACGGTCACTGCGCGCTGGCCCGATGGTGGGGTCGGGGATGGCGCGAATGCCTTTGTCATTCCGACGATGGGGTGATGGGGATGCCGCCGCTGCGTCCAAGACTGCTCGTGCTTGTGCCTGTTGCCCTTTATCTGCTCTGCTTGGCGTTGCCAGCGATGGACATGACCACATTGGATAGCGGACGAGAAGTCAGCGAGACTGCTGACTTGAGAGGCTTTGGGGTGCTACTGGTTGGCTGGCTGATGATCCCGTCTGGAAACCCCGCATGGTTGGCCAATCCACTTTTTGGCTACCTGATATTCCGCCTATCCCGTGGTGGTGGACGACCGCGCATGATGCTCATGTTCGCGCCAATCATGGTTGTGTGTGCGGCGATTCCGGCGCTTTTAGCGCTTGAAGCAGGTCCGCCGGCGGGCAACAGCCTTTATGCTGGCTATTGGCTATGGCTAGCGTCAGTGACGCTTACGGCCATCATTGCGGTGTCTTGGTGGTGGCTTAATCGCCATTCGATGGGACAAATTCAACGATGATGCCCCGCACCCGCGCCTCCTCCGGCTCGCCGTTTGAAGCCAGCATCGGCTTTTGCCGCGCCATTCGCGTGGGTGACCGCATCATCGTCTCCGGCACCGCGCCAGTTGAGGCCGACGGTTCGTCCACCCCCGGCGATGCCGAGGCGCAGGCGGAGCGGTGTCTGGCGATTATTGTTGCCGCTATTGAGCAGCTTGGCGGTCAGGCGGAGGATGTGGTGCGGACGCGGATGTTTCTGACTGATCCGGCTGATGCCGACGCGGTGGGCCGTGCGCATGGGCGCTGGTTTGGTGATGTGCGCCCGGCCTCCACCATGATTGCCGGGGCGGTGCTGTTGCGGCCCGAATGGCGGGTGGAGATTGAGGCGGAGGCTGTGATAGAGAGCGCAGTATGACCGATCAATTCGCCCTCACCGATGACCAGCTCGCGATCCAAGATATGGCGCGCAAATTCACCGCCGATGCGATCACCCCGCACGCCGCAGCGTGGGATGAGCAGCATATTTTCCCGCGCGAGACGATCAAGTCCGCCGCCGAACTGGGCTTTGCCGCCATCTATGTCAGCGAGGAATCCGGCGGCATTGGCCTCGGCCGGCTGGAGGCGGCGCTCATCATGGAAGCGATGGCCTATGGCTGCCCCGCGACCAGCGCCTTTATCTCGATCCATAATATGGCCGCGTGGATGATCGACTGTTTCGGCGGGGCGGAGCTCAAATCGCGTTACCTGCCAGCCCTCGTCACCATGGACAAAATGGCCGGATATTGCCTGACCGAACCGGGCAGCGGCTCCGACGCAGCAGCGCTCAAGACCACCGCAAAACTCGAAGGCGACCATTATGTCGTCAACGGCACCAAACAATTCATCTCCGGCGGCGGCGTCAACGACGTCTATGTCTCGATGGTCCGTACTGGAGCAGACGGCCCCAAGGGCATTTCGGCGCTGGTAATCGACAAGGATATGCCCGGCGTCAGTTTCGGCGCGCCCGAACGCAAGCTCGGCTGGAATGCCTCCCCCACCGCGCAAGTCATCTTTGATAATGTCCGCGTGCCCGTGGCCAACCGCATCGGCGCAGAGGGCGACGGGTTCCGCTTCGCGATGGCGGGCCTCGACGGCGGGCGGATCAACATTGGCGCATGCAGCCTCGGCGGAGCGCAGCGCTGCTTGGACGAAGCGATCACCTACACCAAGGACCGCAAGCAGTTCGGACAGGCTGTCGCCGATTTTCAAAATACCCAGTTCACCCTCGCCGACATGGCTACCGACCTCGAAGCCGCCCGCGCCCTGCTCTACATGGCCGCTGCCAAAGTCACCGCCAACGCCCCCGACAAAACCCGCTTTTCCGCCATGGCCAAGCGGCTTGCCACCGACAATGGCTCCAG
>JANOPV010000237.1:0-1765 GCA_031422035.1 Sphingomonas sp.
CAACCAGCGCCCCCCGGTGCAGGAAGAACTGTTCGGCGACCTGCCCCGCGTGCCGTTCACTTTCCGCTGGCTGGGCGAAACCATGGTCGTCACCGGCGATGCTGGCGGGGAGAGCGGCCTGCCACCGGGCACTATCATCACCCGGCTGAATGGTCGTCGCACGCGTGAGATATTGCGCACACTGCTGCCGCTCGCCCGTGCTGATGGCGGCAATGATGGCAAGCGGCGCGCGCTGCTGGAAATGCGCGGCGACGATGTGCTGGAGACATTCGACATTTATCACGGGCTTACCTTTGGCGGTTCCGCAAGCGATCCCATTCGGATCATCGCGCGCCAGCCCGATGGCCGCACAGTCACCCGCGAACTTGCTTCCGCCACTCTCGCCAGTCGCCGCGCAGGGGTGCCTGCCGAGAGCGCCCGGGACGGCCCGGTCTGGCAGTGGGATGAGCGGCCCGATGGTGTGGCGGTGCTGACCATGCCCAGCTGGGGACTGTATAATAGCAGCTGGGATTGGCGGGCGTGGCTGGATGAGCGGCTCTCGTCATTGCCTCAGGGCGGCAAGCTGATCGTTGATCTGCGCAACAACGAGGGAGGACTGGATTGCGGCGATGCCATCCTTGCGAGGCTGACCGACCGCGGCCTCAACCTGGCCGCCTATGAACGGCGGGTGCGGTTCCGAACGACGCCCACCATGCTCAACCCCTATCTCGATACATGGGACGACAGTTTCCGCACCTTGGGGGAGAATGCGGAGGGGGTCGGCGGCGGGTTCTACCGGCTGCCGCAGGTCGAGGGTAGCGGCCTCATCCCGGCGCGTGGCCCCCGTGTCAACGCCCGCATTGCCGTCCTGACGTCGCCGGTGAATAGCAGCGCGACGTTCCAATTTGCCGCCCGCTGTCGCGACACCGGGCTCGCCCGACTGTTCGGCGGCACCACCGGCGGCAACCGACGCGGGATCAATGGCGGCGCATTCTTTTTCGTCCGGCTGCCCGACAGCGGACTGGAGTTCGACCTGCCATTGATCGGCACCTTTCCGGCTGCGCCGCAGCCCGATGCCGGCATTGTTCCTGATGTGTCGGTGGACCCGACTATCGCTGACATTGCCGCAGGCCGCGACCCGGTGCTGGCAGCTGCTGTCGATTGGCTCAACCGCGGCTAGTCACCCCCGCCCCAGCAGGAATACCGCATGTTCGGCGAACAGATTAGCCGACAAGGCACGGCGAGGTCGGTCGCCGGTCAGAAACCATTGCCCGTCGATGGCGATGCCGCGTTCGCTGAGTAGCCCCCGGAAATCATCGATGGTGACATGGTGGATGTTGGGCGTGTCATACCAGCGCGCTGGCAGCTGACGCGTCACCGGCATCGTGCCGCCAAACATCAGCGCCAGCCGGATGCGCCACTGCGCGAAATTGGGAAAGGACACAAATGCCCGCCCGCTGATCCGCAGCAGCTGATCGAGCACCAGGTCGGGCCGCTGTGTCGTCTGCAACGTCTGGCTGAGGATCGCATAGTCGAACGCGCCGTCGGGATAATCGGCGAGGTCGGCGTTGCAATCTCCCTGGACCACACTCAATCCGCGCGCGACGCAGGCGGCAACATTGGCCGGATCAAGCTCCAGCCCGCGCGCATCACAGCTGCGTGCTGCCAGCGCCGCCATGAGCGCGCCATCGCCGCAGCCGACATCGAGCACCCGCGACCCCGGTGCGACATGGCTGGCGATAATCGCCAGATCCGGGCGCAGTTCCGAACGGTGCTGGGTCACGCT
>JANOPV010000238.1:0-8428 GCA_031422035.1 Sphingomonas sp.
CAACGCGCCGCCGCTGGCCTCCACTATATCGCCAATCGCCTTGACGATCCGTGCCTCCAGCGCCGCCTCGCCCTGCTCAGGTCGGTTGAGCGTCGAGGTAAAGCGCAGCCACTCGCTGCGATAATCGTAGCGATGTTCAAAGAAATGCTTGGCGATCCAAACCCGCATCGTCGCCCGCGCACGCGGTGACAGGAACAACAACGATGATCCCGCCACGCCCAGCCCCAGCACCGCAACCTGCGCCCGCCAGCTGAAGTCACTGCCCATCATTCCAGCCACTGTCGCGGTCCCGGCCAGCAGCAGCAGCCACGCAGCCACGCCGGCCAGCGCCAGCGAGCGGAACGCGACGGGGCGCGACAATCGCACCGCCTGGACGCCCGGCCGAAACGCCGCCATCCCCAGCATCAGCACCAGCACCTGCGCCGCCGCGGGCCGCACGGTTTCCAGCAAATATGCCGGTTCGCGGCTCAGATAGGCAATGGCATAAAGGTTGAGGTCATAGGCCCACATCGCCGCCATCGCCGCAATCGGCAGCGAGAGCGCGCGGCGCTCATTAACCCGGGCGCTGTCATACAGATTGTGGACCAGCACCAGCGCGCCCGCGACAAACAGCATCTTAGCTGGCGGCAGCGCGAGCACGGCATCGCTCAATGGCCCCTGCGTCCCGCCACCCAGCCAGCCGACAATCCCGGCGAGCAAATTGACGACAAACAGCCCGATATAAATCCAGCCGACCGCGGACAGCCGGTTCCCGGGCTCACGCTGTCCGGCAATCCGCGCCATGAACCACAGCCAGCCCAGATTGCGGATCGCTTCCGCCAATCCGGTGCGGGCATCCTGCCAGCCCCACCATATTTCCGCAGAAACCCATGCGAACGTCGCCGCCAGCGCAAAGATAAAGCTGGCCGACCGCTCGGCATCGCGCCGCCACAGGCTGTGGACCAGCAACGCGGCAAAGCCGGCAGCAGCTAGCATTCCGCCGACCTGCGCCCATTGTTCGGCGGTGGACAGCGTTTGCGTCATTCCGGCTAACGTCGCCGCGCTCATCGCGCGCCCTCCGGCCACAGCACCACCCGCAATGTCTGCAACAGGATCACGACGTCGAGGAAGGGCGTGTAATTCTTGGCATAATAAAGGTCATATTCGAGCTTGGCCCGCGCATCCTCGACCGACGCGCCATAGGGATAATTGACCTGCGCCCAGCCAGTCAGACCGGGTTTCACCATATGGCGTTCGGCATAATAGGGAATTTGCGCCTCCAGATCGGCGACAAATTCGGGCCGCTCGGGGCGCGGCCCGACAAAGCTCATCTCGCCTTTCAGCACGTTCCACAGCTGCGGCAATTCGTCGATCCGCGTCTGCCGCAGGATCCTGCCAACCCGGGTAATCCGCGGGTCATTTTCCGCCGCCCAAATCGCCGTGCCGTCAACCTCAGCATCGGTACGCATCGACCGCAATTTGATGATGCGATAGGGTTCACCATAGAGCCCCACCCGCATCTGCCGATAAAAAACTGGGCCCTTGCTGTCCAAACGAATGGCAATCGCCGCCAGCAACACCAGTGGCAGGGTGGCGACCAGCACCACGATACTGGCCGCGAAATCGAACAAGCGCTTGGCCGCTTTTGACACCCGCTGGCCCGCCGTGAACCCATCGGAAAAAATGAACCAGCTGGGGTTGACGGTGGCCAGGTCAACCCGGCCGGTTTCGCGTTCAAAAAAGGAGCTGATTTCATTCACCCGCACCCCGGCGGTTTTCACCCGCAACAGATCGGGCAGTGGCAGCGCATTGCGCCGCTCTTCCAGCGCCAGCACGACCTCGCCCGCATCCAGCTCAACCACATGCTGTGACAGATTCTCGATCACACGGCGATGGATCGCTCCTTCAACCAGCGCTGGCTGATCGCTCATCGCGATATAGCCGACAACGGTAAACCCGGCGTCCTTGGCCAGCGACAGCGCGCCAATCCGGGCCGCCCGGCTACCGGCTCCCAGCACCACAATCTTGCGCCGAAACCTGTCGCCGCCCAGCAACGAGCCAAGCGCGACCCGGATGGCACTGAGGAATATGATCGCCAGCGGCATCGCATAGAGCAGGTTGGATCGCCACAGCGTCACCCCCGGCGCGACGAAATAGAGCAGCGCGAGGACGATGACCCCCATCGACACCGCAGTCAGCAGACGAAGCAGCGAAAAGCGAAAGGATTGCAGGGCCAGCGGGCCGTAGACGCCCACGGCGACCATCGCCGTCTGTAAGGCCAGCGCAAAGGTCAAAATCGGCCCAAGGCGGGTGCCGATATGTTGCACCGTCATCTCGATCTGGATCGCTCGCGCGACCCACGCCAACTCCGCCGCCGCCATCAGCAGCACCGCGTCGAGCAGCGCCAGCAACAGCACCCGATAGGGGATATAATGTTTGAACAGCCGAAACATGAACAGGGGCGTAGCACGCAGCCTCTTAGCTGTCGGTTAATTTTACAGCGCCCGTCCGCCCACTCCCGCGATTGCATGGCAGCCCACAACAGCGCATGATGATGCACGCAATTTGGAAACTCTGGCCCATGCGTCGATCAAATCTCATCCTTATCCTCGTCGGCACTGTCGATGCGCTCCTACTTGGGTTCATGATCTATTTGTTGGTCGGCATCCGCGACGGCACGATCCACACGGCGATTGAGCAAAGCATAGCGGCTGAGCGGATCACAACGGTCTTGGGCGGCGCCGCTGGGGTGCTCACCGCCGTCGGCCTGATCGCCTTTTTTGTTTTATGGTCGCAGAAAAACTAACCGGTCGCTGCGGCCTCACCCCTCCACAAACGCAAAGGGCGTAACCCCGCGTTCGCGCTCATTAACGGTAATCGTCCGTCCCAGCGGCGGCATCGCCCGTTGCACGCAGTCGGCACGGGTGCAGCGGTGGCAGCCCAAACCGATGGGGGTCTGGTCTGACGGCAGCGTCCGCGCCGCCGTCAGCGCTCCTGCTAGCCGCTCCTCCACCCCCAACGCCACGACGAAGCGCGCCGCGCGGCCCGCACCATCGCGCGCCGGTCCCGCAATCGCCCGAGCGAATGTCAGCCAGCTTGTCCCATCTTCGAGCGCCACCCGGTCACCGATCACTTCGTCCGGCCGCGAAAATGCCAGTTGCAGCCGCCACAATGGGCAGCGCTCTCCGCCATCGACCAGCGGCGAACCGCTGCCACCGGCATAGCGTTTTGAAACTTGGCCGGCGCGATCCACTCGCAGCATGAAAAACGGCAGGCCGCGTGCGCCAACCCGTTGCAGCGTTGTCAGGCGGTGCGCGACCTGTTCAAAACCCGCACCGAACCGCCGCTCCAGCAACCCGAAATCATAGCCTGTAGCCTCACAGGCGCGCAGGAACCGCTCATAGGGCATCATCATCGCCGCCGCCGCATAATGCCCCAAATGCCGCCGCAACAGCCGCACTGCCGCCCGGTCGGTCAACGCGGCACCCGCCGTCAGGGCATCAATCATATCGCGCAGTTCGATCTGTGCCAGCAGCACCGCCGCCTGAAAGCTTCGCGATGTTGGGGACAGTAATTCCGACAACTGCAATTGGCGGGCATGCAGGTCGACCCGCCGCAACCGGTCGGGCATGACATCAACCGGCAAGATACGGATCGCCAATTGGTGCCGCGACCGCAACCGTTCACTCAGCGCGGCATAGAGGTCGTGATTGGCCAGCCGCAATTCATCCGCCAGCGCCTCAGCGCGATGATCGAGGTCGGCAAAATGGTTCGACCAGCGTTCAATTTCCTGGCGCACGGCGCGCAGGGCGGGCGCTTCTTGGTCGGCCTCGCCGGTGGCGCTCGCCACGTCTCCTTGATCGTACATTCGCGCAAACGCGGCGGCGATGCCGGGGGCATTACTCAGCCATTCCTCAATCTCGACCGGGTCGATGGTGAGGTCGGTGAACCGCGGGTCGGCCAGCCGCCGCCGCATCGCCGCCACGCCGCCGGTTGCATCGCCCTGCGCCAACGACGCTGCATCAAAGCCAAAACGTTCCGCCAGACGGACGATCAGCACCGCCGATAATGGCCGCTGCCCCCGCTCGATCAGGTTGAGATAGCTGGCGGAGACATCCAGCGCACTCGCCATCGCCGCCTGGGTCAGCCCTGCCCCGCGGCGCAACCGCCGCACCGCTGGCCCGGCATAGAGTTTGGCGTCGCTCATAGGTTTGTAAATTACTTTACAATATGACAAATATGCAAGCACTTTTTGCCAGAAATTGACAGATTAAATTCACAATGCACTGCACCATAACCTCCGACGCCGCTAAGTCTTGGGCAACGAGCCAACCGCCGACCTGAGGAAAAAACGATGAGCTACATCCACGAAGTCAATCATCTTGACCGCACGATCAGCGACCAAGGCGACCGCTGGAGCGGGATTGGCGCTGAATCAGTCGCACGGATGCGTTTGCAGAATCGCTTCCGCACCGGCCTCGACATCGCCCGCTACACCGCAGGCATCATGCGCACCGATATGGTTGCCTATGACCTTGATCCGGCCAGCTACACGCAGTCGCTCGGCTGCTGGCACGGCTTCATCGCCCAGCAAAAGCTCATCAGTATCAAAAAGCATTTCGGCACCACCAAGGGGCGCTACATCTATTTGTCCGGTTGGATGATCGCTGCGCTGCGCAGCGATTTTGGGCCGTTGCCGGATCAATCCATGCACGAAAAAACCAGCGTTCCAGCGTTGATCGAGGAAATTTACACCTTCCTCAAACAGGCCGACGCCCGCGAACTCGGCATGCTGTTCCGCGACCTGGACGCCGCGCGCGCCGCTGGCGATCAAATATCTGCACAAGCGATACACGCGAAGATAGATAATTTTGAAACCCACGTCGTGCCGATCATCGCCGACATCGACGCCGGCTTTGGCAATGCCGAGGCAACTTATCTCCTCGCCAAGAAAATGATCGAAGCGGGTGCCTGTGCGCTCCAGATCGAAAACCAGGTGTCCGACGAAAAGCAGTGCGGCCACCAGGACGGCAAGGTCACGGTGCCCCACGAAGACTTTAACGCGAAGATCCGCGCGCTGCGCTACGCGTTCATGGAAATGGGCGTCGAGGACGGCGTGATCGTTGCCCGCACCGATTCACTTGGCGCTGGCCTCACCAAGCAGATCGCGTTCAGTCGCGAACCTGGCGATCTTGCTGACCAGTATAACAGCTTCCTCGATTGTGAGCCGGTCGAAGGCGCAGGCAATCCCGGCGACGTCCTCATCAACCGCGAGGGCCAATTGATGCGGCCAAAACGGCTGCCATCAAATCTCTATCAGTTCCGCGCCGGCACCGGCGAAGACCGCTGTGTGCTGGATTGCATCACCAGCCTTCAGAACGGCGCCGACCTCTTGTGGATCGAAACTGAAAAGCCGCACATCGATCAGATCGCTGGCATGGTCGACCGTATCCGCGCCGTGATCCCCAATGCTAAGCTTGCGTACAACAACTCGCCCAGCTTCAACTGGACGCTGAATTTCCGCCAGCAAGTATTCGACCTCTGGGCCGCGGCAGGCCGCGATCTGTCATCCTATGACCGCGCCAAGCTGATGAGCGTTGATTATGATGTAACCGAACTGGCGCTCGAAGCCGATGATCGCATTCGGACGTTCCAGCACGATTCAGCAGCGCGCGCGGGAATTTTCCATCACCTCATCACCCTGCCCACCTATCACACTGCAGCGCTCAGCACTGACAATCTCGCACGTGAGTATTTCGGTGATGAGGCGATGCTGGGGTATGTCAAAAACGTGCAGCGCGAGGAAATCCGCCAGGGCATAGCCTGTGTGAAGCATCAGAATATGTCAGGCAGCGACATTGGCGATGACCACAAGGAATATTTCGCTGGTGAAGCCGCGCTGAAGGCAGGCGGCAGTCACAACACCATGAATCAGTTCGCAGCTTAATTCAGCGATGGTGGGGCGGGAAATCGCCTTTCTCTCTCCACCAACATTGCAAGCAGATGGAGACAATCATGAGCGAACCTGCCCGTGCCCGCGCAGTCCTCTCAACCGAAGATTTCGAGCTGCTCCGTCATGCAGTGCTGCAGCATCTGACGCAGATCGTCGATACGCCAGAATCAATCAAATACTCGCGGCTCTATCACCGCTTGGGCAGCGCAATGGGGCTCAAAGCAGACAGTTGATCGCCTCAATCGCGAACGCATTGCGCGCCTAACGATCTTTCCTGGGGAGGAAAGTTGCCCGCCGGTGGATCGCGATCCACCGGCGGGCAATTCTTTTCCATCCAGCCCAGATCGCGTCGCTCAGCCGACGTCAAACCGATCTGCATTCATGACCTTGGTCCAAGCCGCCACAAAATCAGCAACGAACTTCTGCTCGTGGCCATTCTCCGCATAAATCTCGGCGGTAGCGCGCAGCTGTGAGTTTGAACCAAAAATCAGATCAGTGCGCGTTGCCCGCCATTTATCCTGCTTTGTTGAGCGATCGGTCCCGACAAATTCTTCATCACCGCTCGCATCGACCACAGTCCACACAATGTCCATATCCATTAGGTTTACGAAGAAATCATTGGTCAGCTGGCCAGCGCGGCTGGTGAATGCCCCGTGGCGCTCTCCACCATAATTGGCACCCAAAACGCGCAAACCACCGACCAGTGCGGTCATCTCAGGAACAGACAAGCCGAGCAACGATGCCCGGTCTAGCATCAATTCTTCGGTTTTCACCGAATGCCGCGTCGACAAATAATTGCGAAACGCATCTGCCTTGGGCTCAAGTGGGCCAAAGCTCTCCGCATCCGTCCAATCCTGCGTCGCATCGCCGCGCCCGCCGGTAAACGGCACACTGATGGTATGGCCAGCATCGCGCGCCGCTTTTTCGACGCCAACGCACCCGCCAAGCACGATTACATCAGCCATCGACGTCGCGCTGTCACCCTTAATCCGTTCTAGCGTCGCCAGCACAGTTGCCAGCTCGGCTGGCTCATTCACTGCCCAGTCTTTCTGTGGGGCCAAACGAATACGTGCGCCATTGGCACCACCACGATGGTCGGTCTGGCGATAGGTGCTTGCCGACGCCCACGCAGTCTTAACAAGCTGGCTGACGGTTAGGCCGCTAGCGCCAATCGCCTCTTTCAATGTGGCAATTTCGCCGGGTGTTGGCGCATAACCCGCCGGTATCGGATCCTGCCAGATAAGGTCCTCCACAGGCACTTCAGGCCCGAGATAGCGGACCCGTGGACCCATATCGCGGTGGCACAGCTTGAACCAAGCGCGCGCAAAGGCATCCTTGAACGCCTCATGATCGGAGCGAAATCGTTCGGATACCTTGCGATATTCAGGATCAATCTTGAGCGCCATGTCGGGCGTCGTCATCATCGTAGGAACCAGTTTTCCTGGCCGATGGGCGTCAGGTGCCATGTCCGCTTCAAGTTGATTGATCGGTTGCCATTGCTGCGCGCCAGCAGGGCTGCGCACCAACTCATAATCATAGTCGAGAAGGAGCCGGAAATAATTCTCCGACCACGTCGTTGGCGTATTCACCCACGACCCTTCGAGGCCGCTAGTGATGGCATGTTCGCCAACGCCACTTTCAAATGCGTTGGACCAACCCATCCCTTGCAAGGCGATGTCCGAACTCTCGGGCGAATCGCCGACCAGACTTGCATCCCCTGCGCCATGGGCCTTGCCAAAGGGATGGCCACCCGCAGTAAGCGCGACCGTCTCTTCGTCGTTCATTGCCATGCGGCTGAACGTTTCACGCATGTCACGCGCTGATTGCAGAGGATCGGGATTACCTCCGGGACCTTCAGGGTTGACGTAAATAAGCCCCATCTGAATAGCGGCGAGGGGATTCTCCAGCGCTAGCTCGCGCTCAGGCTGAATGCGCGTTTCAGCGCCGAGCACCCAGTTCTCTTCGACGCCCCAGTAAATATCGCGCTCCGGCTCAAACACATCCTTGCGACCACCGCCAAAGCCAAAGACGGGACCACCCATCGATTCGATTGCGACATTTCCGGTTAGGATAAACAGATCGGCCCAGCTGATCTGCTGACCATATTTTTGTTTGATCGGCCACAGCAACCGGCGCGCCTTGTCAAGGTTGCCGTTATCGGGCCAGCTGTTCAACGGCGCAAAACGCTGTTGACCGCTGCTCGCGCCGCCGCGACCATCAGCAGTGCGATAGGTGCCTGCGGCATGCCACGACATGCGGATAAAAAACGGTCCATAATGCCCGTAATCCGCCGGCCACCAAGGCTTGGAATCAGTCATCAACGCGGTGATGTCGGCTTTCAACGCCGCGTAATCGAGCGTGTTAAAGGCTGTGGCATAGTCAAAATCGGGCCCCATAGGGTTGGGAGAACCCCCGCTTTGCTGGAGAATATCAAGCGGCAAAGCGTCGGGCCACCAGTCGCCATTAGTGCGCCCGAGCAATGCTCTGACGCCACCA
>JANOPV010000239.1:0-3662 GCA_031422035.1 Sphingomonas sp.
GTGCCGAAAAACTGGTCGGCTACTACCACCAAGCCATCCACTCGGCCAAAAACATAGGTGTCGTTGCCGCCCAGCCCGAATAATTGGTCAGTGCCACCAGCGGCGACACCATTGCCGGTCAGTTCATTGTCGAAATCATCGCCGGTCAGATTGTCGTTAAGGCCTGAGCCAATCAGCCCTTCGATGCCGTCATAACGGTCCCCCAGCGCTGCCTCGCCGAGGTTCTGCGCGGAATCGCGCAAATTGGCGGTCACCCCGATGGTCGATGTCGCATAGCTGGCAAGATCAAGGCCATCGCCGCCGATCAGCGTATCGCCGCGCAGCGCGCCCGTGGCGCTGCCCACCCTGTTGCCGAGCGAATCCGTGCCGGTGCCATCATAAAATTGCCCGCGATCACCGCCCTCGAGGATGTCGCTGCCAGCGCCGCCGAACAATATGTCCGCGCCAACCCCGCCATTCAGCACGTCATCGCCGCTATTGCCATTGAGCAGATCATTCAGGCTGCCGCCGGTGACCGTGTCGTCACCAGCGCCGCCGGTAATCCAATTAGCGCGGGTCAACGTGCCGTTTAGGACGGGGTCCGCAAGGTCCGTTCCACCCTTCAGATCGAGCAGCGACACATTGATCGCCCCGCTCGAGAAGAAAGAGAAATTTTCGATCGAGCCATCAGCGCCGGCTTTGTTGCTCACCCATTCCTTAAGCGTGATCCGGTCAGTCAGTGTTGCAAACCCGCCCGCGCTGCCGCTGGTTGGCTCAATGCCAATAATCAGGTCTGCGCCGTTGGCGCTAAGGGCAAATTGCAAATCGGATGCGTCGATGCCGATGGCAAATTCGATGATGTCATTCTTGTCGGCGCTGGCCACTTTGCTGGTGATCGCGCCCGCGACTGCCGGGCGATGGCGCAGCAACTGCCCCCCGGTGCTGGCGCTATATTCGATGCGGACCGTTTCAAACGGCTGCCCTGGGCGACTGATCCCCCAGCGCGAGCCATCAAAGATGCGCACCCGCTCGGCGGTTACCGGATCAGTGAAAAAGATCTGGTTGGCTTCGGGTCCGCTATCGGCACCCCGGCTATAATTGGCCGCAAAGCCGCCACCGCCGAAAATCAGTTCCCATTCATTCGACAGGTCATCGACAAACACATCCTGGCCGTCGCCACGCGCAAATTTATAGACATCATTGCCGGTGCCGCCGGAGACAAAGTCATTACCCGCACCACCCGACACGACATCATTACCGGTGCCGCCGCGCACTTCATCATTGCCGTTGCCGCCGGTGACATTGTCGACGTCCGCGCCGCCCAGCACGACATCATCGCCATCAAGGCCGATAACAATGTCGTTGCCTTCGTCGCCCGACACATAATCATTGCCATCGCCGCCGTTGCCGAAATCATTGCCAAACAGCAGCGTGATAAAATCATCGCCGGCGCCACCATGGACGAAATCATCGCCGCTGGTGCCATAGATGTAATCGGCGCCATCGGTGCCCAGCGTGAAGGTGTCAAAGTCCGCAATCCGCAGCACCTGCCCATCGGTAAAGGCCAGATTTTCGATCTTGTTGAACGGGTTGAACCAGTCTTGCAGCACCACCGCTTCGCCAGTCGCTCTGATAGTAATGATCAGGTCGGCATTATTGGTCGCCTTGACGATGGTTATCCCGTCGAGCGTGATGCCCGGTCCGAGCACCAGCGTATCATTGCCGCCCGCCTGAACCTGTTGCCCGCTGGCCAGGCTGACCTGCGTGCTAATGCTATTGCCAGCGCCGCCATTCCATTTGCGCAAGCCGAACTTAAAGAATGAGCCCCGGCCAGCCGCCGAATTGACGTCGGCGGGTGCCTGAGCGCCTGCACTTTGATTGACCACCGACTGAACCGTCAGGCCGCTTTCGTCGCGGATGATGTCGGCATTAGCCTCATCATTATTGGCGTCACGGTCGCCATCACCATCGCCGATGCGGAAGATATATTGATCGTCTCCAAGGCCACCGCGCAACGTGTCACCAGCGCCGCCGCCGCCCGCCAATATATCATCGCCGCGGCCGCCCTCCAGCACGTCGGTGCCATCGCCGCCCTCCAGCCAATCAGACCCCTCGCGCCCGACCAACAGGTCATTGCCGTCGCCGCCATCGAGGTAATTGCCGTCACCGCCCAACGCGCCAGCAGCATCGGCCCCAGCATTCA
Source organism: Sphingomonas sp. (assembly GCA_031422035.1). Taxonomy (GTDB): domain Bacteria; phylum Pseudomonadota; class Alphaproteobacteria; order Sphingomonadales; family Sphingomonadaceae; genus Sphingopyxis. The sequence goes on from JANOPV010000239.1 coordinate 2,183, forward strand.
GCACATCATTGCCATCGCCGCCGATCAGAAAATCGTCGAGCCGTCCGCCATAGAGCGTGTCATTGCCCAGTCCGCCAAAGACATTATTGCCCAGGTCCCCGGCATGGACGGTATCATTGCCCTCGCCCGCATCAATCGTCGCCGCAATTTCCACCGCAAACTGCCCGGTGGTGCGCAGCTCGCCATTAATGGTCAGCCCTGCCACATTCGCAATCCGGTCGGCGCCGCCGGTGATGAGAAATTCGCGGCCATCGGCGTCGCGGGTCCGGTCGCTGTGGGTAAGGGTGATGATGTCATCGCCAGCGGTGCCCGCGATGCTCGTGGTTCCAGCAATATCGATGGTGTCATTCAGGATGGTCGCGCCAAGCCGGATCTGGCGGCTCAGCCGGTCGCTCGCCGGATCAAGATCAAAGCCAAGTTCCACATCCGCCGCAGACGTCTGCGATGCCCGCAACAAAGCACCAAAGCCGCCATACCAGTCGCTGGCATGACGCTTGGTCAGGCCCAGCTCTTCGGCGCGGACCAGATTCAACAGGGTTTCACCAGCAAAGGCGCTATCCGGCTCCGCCTGTACCAGTGCGCCAATCGCGGTCGAGTTTTCGAGGAATGCGCGATAGGCTTTGGCAGAGGAAATGTTGCCAAGCAGGATATTGCTGTCGAACTTGTTGGGGTCGACGCCGCCAATCGCGAATGTGTTGTACACCGCGCGTTTGACCAGCACGTCGCCGCCAACAATCTGGAAATCACTATCGGTGAGGCCCTGATAGACACCATGGCCGATCAGCCGCTGCGCCGCATCCTTGCCATTGAACCGCGCGGTGATCGCATCCTTGTCGCGGGTCGATGACGGGCGATAGACATAGGTGGAGGCGCGCAGCCCGTAATTGCCCGCTTGCACCGCCTCAGCGTTAAGCAAGGCCCCGCCAGCGGCATCGAGCACGGTGTTGAACGTCTCTGCCACTGCACCCGCAATGCTGCGCGCCGCGTCCTTAGAACCGCCCTTGCGGCTGTAAACATTGTCGACCGTGAAGCGGCCAGATGCCGTGTCAAATTCGACGTCAGCCCCTGAACGGGGTGTCCCGCCAAAGATCGAGCCGATGACCCCGCCGATGATTTTGAAGAGGGCCGTGCGGATAACGGCAGCCACTGCAACGATAGCAATGATGCCGGGGTTGCCAGTTGCAAACGCGAACGTGAAATCAGCCGAATTTACAATCGATGCGATACTACTGCCTACTGCCGCGCCAACCTGGCCGCCGACGGATTTGAAACTCAAAATGCTATCGCCAAGCTTGTTGCCGAGCAGCGATGCTACCGCGCTCGCAACCGCAGGGCCGACCCCGGTAAAAGCGTCGACCTTTGCGCCAGTAGGATTGCCACTGGCATCGAGTATAGGGCTCCCGATCTTTGGGATATTTGAGATAATCGTTGAAATCGCTGCCCCGCCTGCTGAATTAAGCAGCTCCCCGGTAAACCCACC